>NZ_JBSFBZ010000051.1:0-56613 GCF_053593195.1 Saccharopolyspora sp. NPDC002376 | reverse complement strand
GGGTTGCGCAACAGCTCACCCCTACGTCGTGACCCGACTCAACCGCGCGGAACTCCGGCAGATCATCACCGGCCCGGCCCGCAAGGCATGTTCGAGCACTGCTACGCACTCACGACCCAGACATCTCTAGGAGCCAGTGATGCCTGAGCCTGCTCGGTTGCGGGTTGTCGCGGTCGTCGACGAGACGGACGACAGCCGTTCGCTGGTGTTCGAAGCACCACCGGACTGGTCCTACCGCCCCGGCCAGTTCCTGACCTTGCGGATCCCCAGCGACGAAACCGGCTCGGTCGCGCGCAGCTACTCGCTGTCCAGCTCACCGCACGTGGACGACGCCATGCAGGTGACGGTGAAACGGGCTGGCTACGGGTCGAACTGGTTGTGCGACAACGTGATTGCAGGGTCCGAAGTGGACGTGATGCCACCGGGTGGCGCGTTCGTCCCGGGTTCGCTGGACGAGGACTCGCTGCTGCTGGCCGCCGGCAGCGGCATCACGCCGGTGATGTCCATCGCGAAGTCCGTGCTCGCCGCCGGAACCGGCCGCATCGCGCTGATCTACGCCAACCAGCACCAGGACTCGGTCATCTTCGCCACCGAACTCCGGGACCTGGTCGCCCAACACCCGGACCGCCTGCTCGTCGTGCACTGGCTGGAGTCGGTCCAAGGCCTGCCGACGGCATCGGCGCTGCGCGAGCTGGTCCGGCCGTTCGCCGACCGCGAGTGCTTCGTGTGCGGACCGGGCGGTTTCATGGACACAGCGGAGGAGGCGCTCCGCGAACTCGACGTCCCCCGGTCCCGAACCCACATCGAACGCTTCGTCTCCCTCAAACGAAACCCGTTCGAACGCAAGAAGCGCACCAAACCCGCTCCCAACCCGCCCGCAACCCCCAGCGAGCCGAACCCCACTGCGGATGAGGACATCAATCCACCAGTCGAAACCCATCCCGACCAGGCACAACCCGCCGCCGGATCGGCGAATGCGACGGTCGAGCTCGACCTCGACGGCAAGCACCACAAGCTCAGCTGGCCCCGTCAGAAGCGCCTCCTCGACCTCCTCCTGGACAACGGCGTACCGGCCCCGTTCTCCTGCCGAGAAGGAGCATGCAGCGCCTGCGCCTGCCGAATCGAAAGAGGCGAGGTCAAGATGCTCCAGAACGCAGTCCTGGAACAGGAAGACCTCGACGAGGGCATCATCCTGGCCTGCCAATCCCTCCCCATCACCGACGAAGTCCACATCACCTACGACTGACCGGCACCGTCACCCAGCAACGGATGCCGCTCCCCACGTGCCCCACAAGAACGGCAGGCGAGCCCGCCTTCACCCGTCAACGGGACGATGAGAACATGACGACCTTGCCCGCCCGGCTGCTCCAGTTGTTGTCGCTGCTGCAGAGCAGGCGCGAGTGGTCCGGCACCGAACTCGCCGACCGGCTGGAGGTCACCGGGCGCACTGTGCGGCGCGACATCGACCGCCTGCGCGAGCTCGGCTATCCCGTCTCCTCCACCACCGGAACCGCCGGCGGATACCGGCTGGAGTCGGGGAAGAACCTGCCTCCGCTGCTGCTCGACGACGATGAAGCCGTGGCAGTGGCGGCCGGCCTGCTCACCGCGGCCAGCGGGAGCATCACCAGTATCGAGGAGAGCTCGATCCGCGCGCTGGCCAAGCTGGAGCAGGTGCTCCCGGCTCGCCTGCGCATCCGGGTGGCAGCCGTTTCCGGCGCCACCGCGGCGGTGGTGGTGCACAACGGCCCGCAGGTCGACGCGGCAACGCTGGCCGCCGTCGCCGCGGCCTGCCGGGACCACGAAGTCCTGTCATTCGACTACGTCAAGCGCGATGGCACGGCGCAACCCCGACGGGTGGAACCGCACAGCCTCGTGGCGGTCGTCGGGCTCTGGTACCTGGTCGCCTTCGATCCCGAACGCGACGACTGGCGCACCTTCCGCGCCGACCGCCTGCACAACCCGCTGGCCACCGGACGCCGCTTCGAACCTCGCGAGCTCCCCGCCGAAAGCGCCGCGGACTACCTGCGCAGCTCCATCACCGCCACGCCCTACCGGTACACCGCACAGGTTTCTGTGCAAGCTCCCGCGGAGGTCGTACGTGAACACCTGCACCCGCTGCTACCCAGCCGGGTGATGCTCACCGGTGTCAACAGCTGCACCGTCGAACTGGGCGAGGACTCGCTGCTCCAGATCACCCGCCAGATCGCAGCATTGACCGCCCTCGACGTCGAATTCACCGTCGACACCTCCGACGAGGTGCGAGAACAGCTGCGGTCCAGCCTCCACCGAGGACTCGACGCGCTGACCTGACCCAGTGCCGTTCACCCCCGCGAGTGATCCGCCGGAGAATTCCCCCAAGAGGCCGACCGTTTGCACCTGTTCTCCGACGCGATCTCAGCCGACGTGAAGTCCTGAGAGCACGATGATCAGGAGTGAACCAATGGGTGTCAGCGGCGTACTCCAGGCCGACCTCGCACGATTCCGAACCTGGACCACACCGCCCCAAACCTGCACCACCGTCCTGCGCATGGACGAATGCCCCCAGGGCGGCAACCACGCCCCGATCCCCAAGCAGGGCGGAGGCCTCGTCTGCATCAAATGCGGTCAACCCTGCTGACCCCGGTACCACGGCTCCCCCCGAAACCGCGGTCCGGCGCCGGCGGGGAAACCACAGTTTCAATTGAAACTGTGATCGGCCGTGGGTGGGATTTACAGTTTCAATTGAAACTGTGGATCACGCGGTGGACAGGACCAGGCCGCTGGTGGGGACTCCGGTGCCTGCGGTGACCAGGACGTGGTCGACGTCGGGGACTTGGTTGACCGCTGTGCGCCGGATTTGGCGGACTGCTTCGGCGATGCCGTTCATGCCGTGGATGTAGGCCTCGCCGAGTTGGCCGCCGTGGGTGTTCAGCGGGAGCCGTCCGCCTAGCTCGATCGCGCCGTCGGCGATGAAGTCCTTGGCCTCGCCGCGCCCGCAGAAGCCCAGTTCTTCCAGCTGCACCAGCACGAACGGGGTGAAGTGGTCGTAGAGGATGCCGACCTGGACGTCCTCCGGCCCGATCCCGGACTGCTGCCACAGCTGCCGGGCGACCACGCCTAGTTCCGGCAGCGCGGTGAGGTCCTCGCGGTAGTAGCTGGTCATGGTGAACTGGTCGGTCCCGCTGCCCTGCGCCGCCGCAGCCACCAGCGCGGGCGGGTTCGGCAGGTCGCGCGCCCGTTCCGGGCTGGTCACCACGATCGCGACGCCACCGTCGCTTTCCTGACAGCAGTCCAGCAGCCGCAGCGGTTCGGTGATCCAGCGCGATGCCTGGTGGTCGGCCAGGGTGATCGGCCGCTGGTAGAACCAGGCGTTCGGGTTGGTCGCGGCGTGCTTGCGGTCGGCCACCGCCACCCGGCCGAAGTCCTCGCTGGTCGCGCCGTAGGCGTGCATGTACCGGCGGGCGAACATGGCTACCTGCGCCCCCGGCGTGGCCACCCCCATCGGGTAGGACCAGCTGTTGTCCAGGCCGGTCGAGGTGGGCGTGCCCGCGAGCGCGGTCTGCACCTGCCCGAAGCGGTTCCCGGAGCGCTCGTTGAACGCGCGGTAGCAGACCACTACCTCGGCCATCCCGGTCGCGACCGCCATCGCCGCCTGCTGCACCGTCGCGCACGCCGCGCCGCCGCCGTAGTGGATGCGGCTGAAGAAGCTCAGCTCCGGGACGCCCAGTTCCCGCGCCACCGCGACCTCGGTGTTGGTGTCCATGGTGAAGGTGACCAGACCATCCACATCGGATGGTTCCAGTCCGGCTTCGGCGAGCGCAGCGCGCACCGCCTCGGCAGCCAGCTGCAACTCGCTGCGCCCGGAATCCTTGGAGAACTCCGTGGCACCGATGCCCACGACCGCCGCGCGGCCGGAGAACTCGCTCATCCCGCCACCTCCGGAAGTTCGACCCGAACCGTGCCGCTGACGTGCGTGCCCAGGCTGTTGCGCCCCAGCACCTCCACGACCAGCACCGCACCGTCGCGTTCCAGCACCTGGCCGTGCATGGTCAGCACCTCGTAGGCGTAGCAGGGCACACCGAGCTTGATCGCCACACCGCGCACCAGCGCCTCCGGGCCGGCCCAGTCGGTCACGTAGCGCTGCACCAGGCCGGTCGTGGTGAGGATGTTGATGAAGATGTCCTTCGACCCCTTGGCCACGGCCAGGTCGCGGTCGTGGTGGACATCCTGGAAGTCCCGCGTGGCGATGGCTGTGCTGACCACGAACGTGGGGCTGACCTCGATTTTCTCCTCCGGCAGGGCATCGCCGACCTTCACCGCCTCTCCGCGATTTTCAGTGGTGGTTGCGTTTGGGGTGATCCCGCGTTCTGCGGTTTCTTGTGGCTGGGTTGCGTCACGGTCCCCTGAGGTGCGGTTGGGGAGGGCGGGGCCACTCATGACGCCTCCGTCGGTTCGGGTCGCCAGATGGGTAGCGTTAGTTCTTCGTCTATGCGCTGGAAGTCGACTCTGACTCGCTGGCCGACCGCAACCTCGTCCGGCTCTACGCCGTGAAGTTCGCCCAGCACGCGCACCCCTTCGTCCAGTTCGACCAGCGCGACCACCAGCGGCAGCTCCTTGCCCGGCACCGGTGGGTGGTGGTGCACGACGTAGCTGTAGACCTCGCCGCGTCCTTCGGAGACGAGGTGGATGCGTTTGGTGGCACCGCATTCCGGGCACATCGGCCCCGGTGGGTGCCGCAGCAGACCGCACTGCCCGCAGCGCTGGATGCGCAGTTCTCCGGCCGCGGTGCCTTCCCAGAAGTAGGCAGTGTCGGCGCCGATGGCCGGTCGGATCACGCTGGCGCCGGCTTCTCGTTTCGGCGCCTCGGGTTTCTGTTCTGGTGGGCGGAACTTCAGCACCCGGAACAGCATCTCGGCGACCGGTTCGTCACCGACGAACCAGGTGTTGCGGGTGGTGACGAACCAGCCCTCGCCGAGCGCGGTCGTCTTCGGCCCGACCACGCTGTCCAGCTTGGTCGACACGCTGAGCTGCTCGCCGTGTCGCAGATACCGGTGGTAGGTCTGCTCGCAGTTGGTCGCCACCACGGAGGTGAATCCGGCCTCGTCGAGCTCAGCCATCATCGCGTACAGCGGATCATCCGGATCCCGCTGCGGGTTGAGGCCGCCCATCGTCCACACCTGCACCATCGCCGGCGGGGCGACCAGTCCACCGTGGACGGACTCCGCTGCGTCGGATTCGGAGGTGTAGACCGGGTTCTGGTCGCCGATGGCCTCCACCCAGTTGTTGATCATCGGCAGGTTGACCGGATCACGCGCGGCCCGCGGTGCACTGGGTCCGCGCTCCTGGATCCGGTGAGCGGCGTCGGTGATCGAGCGGGTCATGTTCCCTCCGGCTCAGCGGGGCACTCGGGGCAGGTCGAGCCCGGCGGTGGCGATGAGTTCGCGCTGCACCTCGTTGACCCCGCCACCGAAGGTCAGCACCAGGTTCCGCTTGTACTGCACGTCCAGCCAGGACAGCAGTTCTGCGGTGTCCACATCCGATGGGTCACCGTGCCGGCCGACCACCTCGGCCAGCAGTCGGCCCAGGTCTTGGATGCGCTCGGACGAGAACACCTTGGTCGCCGAAGCATCCGCGATCGCGACCGGACCGTGCGCCGCGGCCGCGGCGACCTGCCAGTTCAGCAGCTCGTTGACCCGCTCCTCCGCCCGCGCCTGCGCCAACGCCCGGCGAACATCGGGCAGGTCGAGCAGCGGTGTCTCGTCCGGAGTGGTTCGGGAGGCGGCCCAGGCGTGCACCCGTTCGCGCAGGCCCGCGATGCGCCCGGCCGGGCCGAGCATGACCCGCTCGTGGTTGAGCTGCGTGGTGATCAGCCGCCAACCCCGGTCCTGCTCCCCCACCAGCATCGATGCAGGCACCCGCACGTCCTGGTAGTAGCTGGCGTTGACGTGGTGCGCACCGTCGCAGGTGATGATCGGCGTCCACGAGTAGCCGGGATCGGTCGTGTCGACGATCAGGATCGAGATGCCCTTGTGCTTGGGCGCGTCCGGATTCGTCCGGCAGGCCAGCCAGATGTAGTCGGCGTCGTGAGCGCCGGTGGTGAAGATCTTCTGGCCGTTGACCAGGAAGCTTCCCCCGCTCTCGGCTTCGCTCGATCGGGCGGTGCCCCCTTCTTCTCGGACTGCAGTGGTGCGCAGCGAGGCGAGGTCGGTGCCGGCGTCCGGTTCGGTGTAGCCGATCGCGAAGTGGATCTCGCCCGCCAGGATCTTGGGCAGGAAGAACTCCTTCTGCTCCGGCGTGCCGTAGGCCTGCAGCGTCGGCCCCACCGTTTGCAGCGTCACCGAGGGCAGCTGCACGTCCGCGCGGGCGGCTTCGTTGGCGAAGATGAGCTGCTCGACGTCGCCGAACCCCCGCCCGCCGTAGTCCATCGGCCAGCCCACGCCGAGCCATCCGTCGCGTCCCATCCGGCGCACGACGTCGCGATGCGCCTGGCAGTGCCGGTCGACGGCCAACTGCTCGCGCTCTTCCGGCGTGACGAGCCCGCTGAAGTAGTCGCGCAGTTCGGCTTCGAGCGCGCGCTGCTCGGCGGTGAGTTCGATGAACATCGACACCTCGTTTCAGGCTTGCGCCGCGAGCGCGTCCAGGCGGTGGTGCGCACCGCCGACGAGCCGGGCCAGGTCCGCGATCAGCGACGAGTAGCGGTGCAACGGGTAGGTGATGTCGAGGCCGAGACCGCCGTGCAGGTGGTGGCAGGTGCGCAGCAGCGCGGGGGCCTCCTCGGCCAGCCACCAGGCGGCGATGTCGAGGTCCTCGGTGGCGTCGAGCCCGGACCCCAGCCGCCAGCACGCGGAGAGCGTGGCGAGGTGCAGGGTGCGGGAGGCGATGTAGGCGTCGGCGATCTGCTGGGCCACGGCTTGGAACGCTGCCAGCGGCTTGCCGAACTGGTGCCGTGTCCGCAGGTGCTCGGCGGTGAGTGCCAGGGCCCCGGCGACCGCGCCGTCGCCGACTGCGCAGATGCCAGCGATCGCGCAGGCGTGCAGATCGGCCAGGGCGGTTGTGCCACCGAGGGGTTCTGCCGGGGCTTCGTCGAACCGGACCGTCCACTCGAATCCCGACGAAGCGCGGGTTCGGTGCAACGTGACGCCCGGCGCCGTCGGATCGACCAGGACCACTGCCGGGCCGTCCGACGTGGTCGCCGAAACCAGGATCCGGTGCGCTCGATCCGCCTGTAGGACACCCGTTTTCGTCCCGGACAGCCTCTGGCCGTCCAACGTGGTCCGAGGCTGGTCAGGCATCGGTGATGACGGCTCGTTGAGGGCTGCGGTCAGCGCCTTGTCGCCGAGCAGCGCCTCCTGCTGCTGCGGAGTGCCGTGCCGGGCGACCGGCAGGATGCCGAAGGCGAGCGTGCTCAACGCAGGCACATCGGCGGCAACCCGACCGACCTCGGTCAGCACGATCGCGGTCTCCAGCACGCCGAGCCCGGCGCCACCCAACCGCTCCGGAACCGCCAAGGACAGCAGACCCGCGTCGTCCAGGGCCTTCCACGCGGCGAAGTCGAAACTCGTTCCATCGCCACTGCAGGACTCGCGCCGCAGCACCCCAGCAGCCAGATCCTGGATGTCCTGCTGCGTTTCCTCGAAAGCGAAGTCCATCATCCCCGCCTCGTCTAGCACCACTAAGTGAAACTTGTTCTAGTGATACCTCTGAACTCACCCAGAAGCAAGCCCTGCACTGCCGCTCGCCCCTGCCAACTCAGGCGCAACGTAGGGCCACCCAGGAGTGGGGGCGGTGCCAATTTCTCGCGAAATTGACCACGTCGGGAGTGACGGCGGACCACTCGTGTGGGCGATGCCGGGGGCAATTCGTAGAACAGCTTCTACCTGAACTGGGGAGTTCAGCAGGTAGTCTCGGGGCGCACGGAAACCCATCGCGAAGGAGCACCAGTGACGCAGGGATCGGCCATCGAACGCCCGCAACACCCACCGATCCCGGACGAGCTTCGCGAGCTCGCCGAGCAGGCCACCGGGTTCATGCCCGCCGACGAGGGCCAAGCCCTCTTCGAAACCGCGCTGGAGCACCTCGGCACCGGGCTCGCGGTGGAGATCGGCACCTACTGCGGCAAGTCCTCGATCTACCTCGGCGCTGCCGCCCAGCACACCGGTGGCAGGGTCGTCACCGTCGACCACCACCGCGGTTCCGAGGAGCACCAGCCCGGTTGGGAGTACCACGACCCGGGCCTGGTCGACCCGCTGGTCGGCAAGCTGGACACGCTGGGCGAGTTCCGGCGCACCATCGCTCAGGCCGGGCTGGAGGACGAGGTCACCGCGATCGTCGGTCGTTCCGGCGACGTCGCCGGGTTCTGGCGCACCCCGCTGTCGCTGCTGTTCATCGACGGCGGGCACACCGACGCGGCGGCCAGCACCGACTACGAGGGCTGGGCGCACTGGGTCTCCCCCGGCGGCGTCCTAGTAATCCACGACGTCTTCCCGAACCCCGAAGACGGCGGCCAAGCCCCCTACCGCATCTACTGCCGAGCCCTGGAAACCGGATCCTTCGAGGAAATCCGGGTCACCGGCTCCCTCCGAGTCCTCCGCCGAACCACCGGAGAACCGGGCTCCCTCCCCTGAGCCGCGACGGGGAGGTTCCCGAATTTCCCTAAAATTGGGAACCTCCCCGTCCCGGTGCACCGAGGAAGCCGGGTCAGGCGCCGGGGACGTTCTCCGGTTCGCAGCAGGCGACGTTCTCCACCGGGAGACCCGAGGGGAGCTTCTCACCTCGGAAGATGCCGTTGCCCGGCGTGGTGCGGGACAAGGCGTCGGCCGCCAGGATCATCGCGCCGGCGGTCCAGGTGGAACGCTCTTCCGGCCAGCGCTTCATGTCGGCGTAGACCAGACCCGTCCAGTACGAACCGTCCGGATCGCGCAGGTGCTGCATCGCTGCCAGCAGCTCGCGCGCGCGGTCGTACTCGTCGACGGCTTCCAGGCTCAGCACCAGTTCGCAGGTCTCCGCACCGGTGACCCACGGGTGGTCGTCCACGCAGCGGATCCCGAGGTCGTCGACCACGAAATCCGACCAGCGCTCGAACAGCCGCTGCCGCCCGGCTTCGCCGCGCAGCGCACCGCCGAGCACCGGGTAGTACCAGTCCATCGAGTAACGGGTCTTCGGCGTGAACGCCTCCGGGTGGTGCCGGACGACGTGGCCGAGCCGTCCGAGCGCCACCTCCCAGCTCGACTGCGGCTGGTCCAGGTGCTCGGCCAGCGCCAGCGCGCACCGCAGGCTGTGGTGGATGCTGGAGCAGCCGGACAGCAGCGCTTCACCGGTCGGGATCCCGGATTCGCCGATCGCCCAGTCGATTTCGCCGCGCTCGCGCTGCGCGGTGAGCACGAAGTCGATCGCGGTACGCACCATCGGCCACATCCGCTCGGCGAACGCGTCATCACCGCTGATCAGCACGTGGTGCCACACGCCGACAGCCGGGTAGGCGCAGAAGTTGGTGTCCGCCCCGGCATCCTCGACGCGGCCGTCGCGGACCTGCAACGGCCACGATCCGTCCGCGCGCTGCGTCGTGCGCAACCACTCGTACGCGCGCTCGGCCTCGGTCAGCAGACCGGTCGCCGACAGCGCCATCGCCGATTCGACGTGGTCCCAAGGGTCCACGTGCCCGCCGACGAACCACGGGATCGCGCCGGAGTCCAGCTGGGTCGCCGCGATGGCCCGCCCGGTCTGCACGGCCTGATCGGCCGAGAGCACGCCGGGGACTTCAGGCCCCAGCACGGGCCGCTCCCGGCTTGCCCAGGTAGACCGCGATGCTCTTGCCCATGACCGGGTCCAGGAGCCGTTCCGCGGTACGGGTCAGCCACGGGCCCTTCATCAGGTCCCACACCAGCATCTTGTGGTAGGCCTTGGGCAGCGGGTGGTCGTTGTTGTCGGTGCCGACCGCGCACTTGATCCACCAGTACGGCGAGTGCAGCGCGTGCGCGTAGTGGTGGAACGCCGGGCGCAGACCTGCGTCGGTGAGCTTGCCGATCAGCTCGTCGGCGCTGTAGATGCGCACGTGCCCGCCCTCGACCTGGTGGTACTCGTCGGAGAGCATCCAGCAGATCTTCTCCGGCCAGGCGCGCGGCACGGTGACCACGACGCGGCCGCCGGGCTTGACCACGCGCACCAGCTCGCGCATGGCCTTCTCGTCCTCGGGGATGTGCTCCATGATCTCCGAGGCGATGACCACGTCGAAGTGCTCGTCGGGGAACGGCAGGGCGAGGGCGTCACCGGAGACGGTCTGCGCGTTGGCGCCGTCGGGAACCTGGTTCTCGGCCTTCATCGCGCCGAACATGGCCGCCACGTTCTCCAGCTCCGCGACGTCCTGGTCGAAGGCGATCACGTCCGCGCCGCGGCGGTAGAGCTCGAAGGCGTGCCGCCCCGCGCCGCAACCCAGGTCCAGCACCCGCTGCCCCGCCTGCACGCCGAGCCTGTCGAAGTCCACCGTCAGCAAAGCGTTGCTCCCTTCCGTGCGCGCGGGGTGCGCGCGATCGCCTCCGCATAGCAGTCGACCGTGGCCGCTGCCACCGACTTCCAGTCGTACTTCGCCAGCACTCGCGCCCGGCCGGCCTCGCCGAGCCGCTGCCGCCGCTCCGGCGAGTCGAGCAGCCGGGTCAGCGCCGTGGCCAGCGCTTCCGCGTCGCCCGGCGGTACGAGGTCGGCGCACTCTCCGTCGGCGCCGGCGACTTCCGGGATCGCCCCGGCGCGGCTGGCCACCAGCGGCGTCGCACAGGCCATCGCCTCCACCGTGGGCAGCGAGAAGCCCTCGTACAGCGACGGGACGCTGGCGACCTCGGCGGATCCGAGCAGTCCGGCGAGCTCGGCGTCGCTGATGCCGCTCACGGTCCGCACGATGTCGCTGATGGCCAGTTCGTCGATGAGCTGCTCGGTGGGTCCGCCAGGGATGGGCTTGGCGACCAGAACGAGTTCCACCTGGCGCTCGGTGCGCAGCTTGGCGACGGCTTCCAGCAGCGTGCCGATGCCCTTCATCGGGGTGTCCGCGCTGGCCATCGCCACGATGCGGCCCGGAACGCGCGGTGCGGTCGGCGGCTTGAATACGTCGGCGTCGACGCCGAGCGGAACCACCTGGAGCTGCTGCGGGGAAACGCCGAAGTCGCGCCGGATGTCGGTGGCCGATGATTCCGAAACGGTCAGCAGGTGCGGAATCCGGCGCGCCACCCGGGCCTGCATGCGGGTGAAGCCGTACCAGCGGCGCAGCCCGACGCGGCGCCAGCCGGTGGCGTTGGCGAGGTCGACCCTGCGGTCGTGGGTGATCGGGTGGTGCACGGTCGCGACCAGCGGAATTCCCGCGCGCTGCAGGCCCAACAACCCGTAACCGAGGCACTGGTTGTCGTGCACCACGTCGAACTCGTGGGCGCGGGCGCGCAGCAGTTTGGCCGCACGCAGGCTGAAGGTCAGCGGTTCGGGGAAACCAGCCGTCCACATCGCGCCGACCTCGAGCAGGTCGATGCCGTCCCGCAGCTCGCGCCAGTTCGGGGTGCGGAACGGGTCGGCGTCGTTGTAGAGGTCGAGGCTGTCCACCGCGGTCAGGTCCACGCCCGGATCCAGCTCGGGGTAGGGCTGCCCGGAGAACACCTCGACGTGGTGCCCGAGCTCAGCGAGCCCCCTGCTGAGGTGCCGGACGTAGACGCCCTGCCCGCCGCAGTGCGGCTTGCTCCGGTAGGACAGCAACGCGATCCGCACGGCTCACCTCACACAGCCCGCGGCGGGCGGACTAGGTAGACTGGAACATGTTCTGATCGAACCACGTCGATCACCTTAACCCGTGAGGGTGGTGGGACGACTGGCCGCGTGGCGACGAACACGCGGGTTTCGACAACCAGACTTCGAGGGGGACCCACGCGGCATGGAAAGCACCTCGCGAAACGTCCTGCAGGCGCTGCGGGATGACGAGTCCGGCTCCACAGCTCAGCACGAACGCCGCAAGCGGATCATCGACGCCACCATCGCGCTGGCCACCAAGGGCGGCTACGACGCGGTGCAGATGCGGACGGTGGCGGAGAAGGCCGACGTCGCCCTGGGCACGCTCTACCGCTACTTCCCGTCCAAGGTCCACCTGCTGGTCACCGGCCTGGCCAGGGAGTTCGAGCGCGCTCAGGACAAGCTGGACCGGACCAAGATCCCCGGGACGACGGCCTACGAGCGGGTCATGTTCGTGCTCAACCGCACCACCCGCTCGCTGCAGCGCAACCCGCAGCTGACCGAGGCGATGACCCGCGCGTTCATGTTCGCCGACACCTCCGCAGCGGCTGAAGTGGACACGGTCGCCGCGCTCGTCGAGCGCTTCTTCACCAACGCCATGACCGAAGGCGAGCCGACCGAGGAGGAGAAGGCGATCGCCCGGGTGATAGGCGATGTCTGGCTGTCCAACCTGGTCGCCTGGGTGACCCGACGGGCCTCCGCCTCCGACGTCTCCAATCGCCTCGAACTCACCGTCCGCCTGCTGTTGGCCTGATCCGGCACCTTCGAGCAACTCGGTTGCCCGAAGGTGCCTTCACCTCACTTGGTCAGCGTGTACTCGAGGATGCCGTCCTCGTGGGTGGTGACGGTGAGGATGCCTCGGGTGACCAGGACGTCGAGGTGGGCGTTGGTCTCGCCGACGGCCAAGACCTGGTTGAACAGGTCCATGTCCACGAAGTTGCGGTTGCGGCGGGTCCAGCCGAGCTTGAGGGCCGCTTCGTAGGACGTGCCCGCGCCGTCGCGGATCGTGTTGGCCGTCTGTTCCAGGCGTTCTTCGTGGTGCTGCAGGAGTTCGGTGATCCTGCCGTGCGAGCTGCCGCCGACCGGTCCATGCGCGGGCAGCAGCCGCATGTCCGGGTAGGACTGCATCAGGCGCAGCGAGTCCATGTAGTCGCGCAGCGGGAGTTCGGGCCGCGCCGGTTCGACGCCGATGGACGGCGTGATGTGCGGCAGGATGTGGTCGCCGGAGAACAGCAGCGACGACGCCGAGTCCAGGAACACCACGTGCCCGGCCGTGTGCCCGGGCGTCGGCACCGCGAGCAGCGTGCGGGACTTCAGCGGCACCTCGACCTTGCCGTCCAGCCATTCGTCCGGAAGCTCATAAGGGCTGCGGTTTTCCGGCGCTTTCCCACCATAAGCCTCGGCGAGCTTGGTCAGCAGATCCCCGGCGCCCCAACGCCGCAGCCGCTCCGCTTCGACCTCCTGGTAACCGGTCAGGATCGCGTCCAGGGACGGCTGTTCGCCCGCGCCGAGGCTGATCTGCGAACCGAAGGTGCGGCGCAGCGCCACCGCGAGGGTGTAGTGGTCGCGATGCACGTGGGTGACCAGGAAGCGCCGGATGTCCTCGAAGCCGTACCCGATCTCGCCCAGCGCCGATTCGAGCTGGCCGCGCGCTTCGTCCAGCGCCCAGCCGGAGTCGATGAGCACCAGCCCGTCCTCGTCCTCGATGGCGTAGACGTTGACGGCGCGCAGGCCGTCGTTGGGCAGCGGCAGCGGAATCCGGTGCACTCCCGGAGCCACCTCGAACACCCCGGGCTCGATCCAGGCGTGCCTGGCTTCCACCGCACCGTCGTTCACCGCTGACCTCCAGCCGCTCGAAATGCCCTTCCGCGAAGCCTAACCCGGAAGTCGGCGGCACTGCGGACCTTTCCGGCGGTTCAGACCCGTGAGCGCTTTGGGCTGATACAGCAACCCAAAGTGCTCACGGAAGACCACCTGCGGAAACATCCACAGCAGACCGTTCACGCGCCGTAGACCGGAGCCGGTTCGGGCGCTTCGGCGATCAGTTCGCGGACTGCCGAGCCGATTTCCTCCGACTGCCAGCGACGTCCCGCATCGCGGGACGGTCCGCGGCCCCAGCCGGTCGCCACGGTCAGCTCGCCACCCTGGATCTCGAACACCCGGCCCGTCACGTCGCCGGATTCCGCGCTGCCCAGCCAGGCCACCAGTGGGGAGACGTTCTCCGGTGCCATGCCGTCGAATCCGTCCTCCGGCCGGGCCATCATGTCGGCGAACACGTCCTCGGTCATCCGGGTCCGCGCCGACGGAGCGATGGCGTTGACGGTCACCCCGTAGCGGGCGAGTTCGGCCGCGGTGTTGATGGTGAGCGCGGCGATTCCGGCCTTGGCCGCGGCGTAGTTGGTCTGCCCGATGCTGCCGAGCAGCCCCGCGCCCGACGTGGTGTTGATGACCCGGGCCTGCACCTGCTCCCCGGCCTTCGACCGATCGCGCCAGTGCTGGGCGGCGTGGCGCAGTGTGGCGGCGTGGCCCTTGAGGTGGACCCGGATCACCTGGTCCCACTCGGCTTCGGAGAGGTTGACGAACATCCGGTCGCGGACCACGCCGGCGTTGTTCACCAGCACGTCCAGCCGGCCGAAGCGCTCCACCGCGAAGGCCACCAGCTCCTGTGCCTGCTCCCAGCCGGACACGTCGGCGCCGTGCACCTCGGCCTGCCCGCCCATCGCGCGAATCTCCGCCACGACCTGTTGGGCCGGCTGCTCGTCGCCGCCGCTGCCGTCGAGCTTGACCCCGATGTCGTTGACCACGACGTGCGCGCCCTGCCGGGCGAACTCCAGCGCGTGCGCCCGCCCGAGTCCGCGTCCCGCACCGGTGATGATGACGACCCTGCCTGCGCAGATCACCTGCTGCCTCCTGTCCACATCAGACGCTCCGGGCCGAGGCGCTGAACCCGGCGCACTTCGGTGCTGGCGGGTTGTCCTCGGATGTTGCTACGGTAACAACCCAACCAAACAAGTGCTAGGTTTGGCAGGTGTCATGGGCACGCACATCGAACGCCGATCCAGCGGGATCGTGGTCCTGACGGTCGACCACCCCCCGGTGAACGCACTACCGGTGCAGGGCTGGCACGAACTCGCCGAAGCCCTCAACACCGCCGGTGCCGATCCGCAGACCCGCGCCGTGGTGCTGCAAGCCGCTGGACGCGGCTTCAACGCCGGCGTGGACATCAAGGAAATCGCCGCCGATCCCGGTCACACCAAGCTCGTCGAGGTCAACAACGGGTGCTACGCGGCGTTCAAGGCCGTCTACGAATGCCCGGTTCCGGTGATCAGCGCGGTGCACGGGTTCTGCCTGGGCGGCGGGATCGGGCTGGTCGGCAATTCCGACATCATCATCGCCTCCGAGGACGCCACCTTCGGCCTGCCCGAGGTGGACCGCGGTGCGCTCGGCGCAGCAACCCACCTGTCCCGGCTGGTGCCGCAGCACATGATGCGCGCGATGTTCTACACCGGCCGCTCCGTGACCGCGCAGCAGTTGCTGCACTTCGGCTCGGTGTGGCAGGTGGTGCCGCGCGACGAGCTGTCCGCCGCAGCGGAGGCGCTGGCCGAGGAGATCGCGGCCAAGGATCCGCTGGTGGTCCGCAAGGCCAAGGAATCGCTCAACGGCATCGATCCGGTCGATGTCAACCGCAGCTACCGGTTCGAGCAGGGCTTCACCTTCGAGCTCAACCTGACCGGGGTCAGCGACCGGGCCCGCGCCGATTTCGTCCACAACGGACAGACGAAGGAGTCGTAGTGCAGGACAAGGTGCTCACCGCCGACGAGGTGGCCGCCGAACTGACCGACGGCATGACCGTCGGCATCGGCGGCTGGGGCTCGCGCCGCAAACCGATGGCCCTGGTCCGCGCGATCCTGCGGTCCCCGGTGCGGGAGCTGACGCTGGTCTCCTACGGCGGCCCGGACGTCGGGCTGCTCTGCGCCGCGGGCAAGGTCCGCAAGCTGGTGCACGGATTCGTCTCGCTGGACTCCATCCCGCTCGACCCGCACTTCCGCGCCGCCCGGCAGGCCGGCCAGCTGGAGGTGGCCGAGTACGACGAGGGCATGGTGCTCGCGGGTCTGCGCGCCGCGGCCGCGCGAATGCCGTTCCTGCCGACGCGCGCGGGCCTGGGTTCGGACGTGATGGCGCTGAACCCCGAGCTGCGCACGGTGACCTCGCCGTACGCCGACGGCGAGGAACTGGTGGCGATGCCCGCGCTGAAGCTGGATGTCGCACTGGTGCACCTCAACCGGGCGGACCGCTTCGGCAATGCCCAGTACCTCGGTCCGGACCCGTACTTCGACGACCTGATGTGCGCGGCGGCGCAGCGCAGCTACGTCAGCTGCGAGGAGATCGTGCCGACCGAGCGCCTGCTGGAGAACGGTCCGCCGCAGACCTTGCTGCTCAACCGCACACTCACCGACGGCGTGGTGGAAACCCCCAACGGCGCGCACTTCACCAGCTGCGCACCGGACTACGGCCGCGACGAAGCGTTCCAGCGGCACTACGCGGCCAGTGCGAAACCCGAGGCGTGGGAGGCGTTTAGCGCCCAGTTCCTCGACGGTGACGAGCAGAGCTACCAGAAAGCCGTAGCCGCCTTCCACGCCCAGTCGTGACCCGTTGCGGTGGTCAGTTTTGCCTAAAACTGACCGCCCCAGCGGCACCGGACGAGGTGCCAGTTTTAGGCAAAACTGACGCCCCCACCAGTCCTGACCCAGTCGAGGGGATACCGGCTTGAGTTTCCTTCCCACGGCTAAAGCCGGGGAAAGCCCTTCCGCCTTGCGGCGGAAGCTTCCTGCTTCGTCGCCGGTTGCCTCCCCGGTTAAGGCGGGGGACGCAGGAAGCGCCCGGAGGTCTTACACCCGCTCCACAGGCCACGTCCCACACCCCGTGGGAACACCCTGTAAGGGCTTGATCAGTTTAGCTCGCGAAAGGAGGTGGGGTGGCTCCTCCCCACAGCTGAAGCCGGGGGTCTGCGCCACCTACACAAGATGATCACCAGAGCTGAAGTGTGCGCCGTGGCCTGCGCCGACACCTGGCGGGACGCCGGGACCGCGCTGTCCTCGCCGTTCGGGACGATCCCGTCGATCGGCGCCCGGCTGGCCCGCCTGACCACCGCACCGGACCTGCTGCTCACCGACGGCGAGGCGATGCTGCTGTCGGAAACGACCGCACTGGGCGAGGAATCCACCAGCCCCGTGGAGGGCTGGATGCCCTACGGCCGGGTGCTCGACATGCTCGCCGGCGGAAAGCGGCGGGTCATGATGGGCGCCTCCCAGGTGGACCGCTACGGCAACCAGAACATCTCGCGCATCGGCCCCTGGGACCGCCCGAAGGTCCAGCTGATCGGCGTGCGCGGAGCACCCGGGAACTCGGTCAACCACACCACGAACTACTGGGTCGCCAAGCACAACCCGCGCGTGTTCGTGGAGTCGGTCGACCTGGTCGCCGGCGTCGGGCACGACCGGGCGCGGGAGATCGGCGCGCCGTTCCACGACGTGCAGGTGGTGGTGACCGACCTGGCAGTGCTGGACTTCACCGGCCCGGACGGCAGCATGCGCCTGCGCTCGGTGCACCCGGGCGTCGAGGTCGCCGAGGTGCAGAAGCAGACCGGGTTCGAGCTCGCGGTGGACGACGTGGCCGAAACCAGGTCGCCGACCGACGAGGAGCTGGCGCTGATCCGCGAGATCATCGATCCGCGGAACCTGCGCGACCAGGAGGTTCCGGCGTGATCGAGCAGGTCCTGCGCACCCCGCTGTGCGACCTCACCGGCGTCCGCCACCCCGTGGTGCAGACCGGCATGGGCTGGGTCGCCGGACCCAGCCTCGTGTCGGCCACCGCGCAGGCGGGTGGGCTGGGCATCCTGGCCTCGGCGACGATGACGTTGCCGCAGCTGGCCGACGCGGTGCGCGAGGTCAAGGAACGCACCGACAACCCCTTCGGCGTCAACCTGCGCGCCGACGCCTCCGACGCCGAGGAACGGGTGGATCTGCTCATCCGCGAGCAGGTCCGCGTCGCGTCCTTCGCGCTGGCGCCGAGCCAGCGGCTGATCGGCAAGCTCAAGGACGCCGGGATCGTGGTGATCCCCTCGATCGGCGCCCGGCGGCACGCCGAGAAGGTCGCGGCCTGGGGCGCGGATGCGGTTCTGGTGCAAGGAGGTGAAGGCGGCGGGCACACCGGATCGGTGGCCACAACGCTGCTGTTGCCGCAGGTGGTGGACGCGGTGGACATCCCGGTGATCGCCGCTGGCGGGTTCTTCGACGGGCGCGGCCTGGCCGCCGCCCTGTGCTACGGCGCGGCGGGAATCGCGATGGGAACCCGCTTCCTGCTCACCTCGGACAGCCGCGTGCCGCGCGAGGTTCAGCAGTCCTATTTGGACGCATCGGTGTCCGACACGGTGGTCACCACGCAGGTCGACGGGCTGCCGCACCGGATGCTGAAGACCGGGCTGACCGAGGCGGCCGAGTCCAAGAGCCTGCTGCGCCGGCTGCCCGACGCGTTGCGGCAGGCGGTGGCGTTCAAGTCGATGATCGGCATGAGCTGGCGACAGCTCATCACCGACGGCCTGGCCATGCGTCGAGCCCAGAAGCTGCCGCTGAACCGGGTTCTGCTGGCCGCCAACACGCCGATGCTGATCAAGTCCGCACTGGTCGACGGCCGTCCCGAAGCCGGCGTGCTACCCGCGGGTCAGGTGGTCGGGATGATCGACGAGCTGCCCAGCTGCGAGGAGCTGATCGACCGCATCGTCACCGAGGCGGCGAGCGCGCTGTCGGCCGTCATTCCGGCTCTGCGATCCCCTCGCACAGGATCTTGACGTACTGGTCCGCGATGGCCGACGCGGTGAGCTTTCCGCGCGGGTTGTACCAGTGCACCGTCGTCCACACCATGTCGCGGATGAACCGGTAGGCCAGCTTGACGTCGAGGTCGGAGCGGAAGACCCCGGCGCGCTGGCCCTCCAGCAGCACGCGGGTCCAGGTGCGCTCGAAGTCGTTGGCGGCCTTGGTCAGGTAGTCGAACCGGTCCAGCTGCTCGAGGTACTTCGACTCGTTCTGGAAGATCGCGATGGCCGCCCGGTGCTCCTGCATCGCGGCGAAGGACTGCCGGACCAGCTCGGTGATCGCGGTGCGCGGATCGGCGGCCTCCCGCAGCACCTGCTCGTTGGTGCGGCGCTGGTCATCCAGGAAGGCGCGCAGGATCTCGTCGACCATCGACTCCTTGGAGTCGAAGTGGTGGTACAGGCTGCCCGAGAGGATGCCTGCGGCGTCGGCGATGTCGCGCACCGTGGTGGCGAGGAACCCGCGGGTGGCGAACAGCTCGGCGGCGATGGCCAGCAGCTCGGCACGCCGCTCGGAACCGGACTCCCGCATCGGGCGGTTCCTACTGGACAAGCGCTTGGTCGATACCACGGCACAATCCTCTCAAAGCCCGGCGACCACCACCTCCGCAGGCCCTCCGGGCCACCCGGACCTGCGCCACCATCCGGCCCCCGCGATTTCAATGGAAATGGCGGCTCCGGTCAGGGGTGTTGGTTGCTGACGGAGATGACTTCGCCGGTCAGATACGTGGAGTAGTCGCTGGACAGGAAGACGATCACGTTGGCCACTTCCCAGGGCTGGGCGGAGCGGCCGAAGGCCTCGCGGCCGGTGAGCTCGGTCAGCAGCTCCTCGGAGGTCACCTTCGCCAGGTTCTCGTGCATCACCAAGCTCGGTGCGACGGCGTTGATGCGGACCCCCAGCGGTGCCGCGTCCAGCGCCGCGCAGCGGGTCAACGCCATCACGCCGGCCTTCGCCGCCGCGTAGTGCGCCTGGCCCGCCTGCGCGCGCCAGCCGACCACCGAGGCGTTGTTGACCACCACCCCGGCGTTGCCCTGCGCTTGGAACAGCCGCACCGCCGCGCGGGTGCAGCGGAAGGTCCCGTTGAGCGTGACGTCGAGGACCTTGTTCCACTGCTCGTCGGTCATGTCCTGGATGGACGCGGTACCGCCGAGCCCGGCGTTGTTCACCACGATGTCGACCTGCCCGAAAGCGCTGGTCGCGGTGTCGAACATCCGCTGCACCTGCGCTTCATCGGTGACATCGCAGGGCACGGCGATGATCTTCGCGCCGGGCAGCTGCGCGAGTTCGGCGCGAGTCCCTTCCAGCCGGCGCTCGTGCCGATCGCTGATCAGCACCTGCGCGCCTTCCTCGAGCATTCGACGCGCCACAGCGGACCCGATCCCGGTGCCCGCCGCAGCGGTGACCACCGCGGTCTTGCCGGTGAGCAGTCCGTGCGCGGGCGGTGGTGCGGTCATGCCAGGCCTCCTTCTCGCGCGTTCACGGTCGGCTCTCCCGAGGGAGGCCCAGGACGCGCTCGGCGATGATGTTGCGCTGAATCTCGTTGGAGCCGCCGTAAATCGTGTCGGCGCGGGTGAACAGGAACAGCCGCTGCCAGGTGTCGAGGTCGTAGGGCCGGCCCGACGCCAGCAGACCACCGGCACCGGCCACGTCCATCGCCAGCTCACCCAGGTCGCGGTGGAAGGCCGACCACAGCAGCTTCACCACCGAGGACTCCGCACCCGGCGGGCCGTCGGATCCCAGGGTCCGCAGCACCGTGCAGCGCAGCGCTTCCAGATCGACCCAGGCCCGGGCGATCCGGTCGCGCAGCAGCGGATCCTCGATGGCGCCGTTCTCCCTGGCCAGCTCGGTGATCCCGCCCAGTTCCCGGCGGAAGGTCACCTGCTGGTCGACGGTGCCGATGCCGCGCTCGAACCCGAGCGTGCCCATCGCGACCTGCCAACCGGACCCGACTTCGCCGACCACGTTGGCCGCATCGGTGCGCGCGTCGTCGAAGAACACCTCGTTGAACTCCGAGGTCCCGGTCAGCTGCTCGATCGGCCGCACCCGCACACCCGGCTGATCCATCGGAACCAGCAGGTAGGACAGGCCGCGGTGGCGCTGCTGCTCGGAGTCGGTGCGCGCCAGCACGAAGCACCAGTCGGCCACGTGCGCCATCGACGTCCACACCTTCTGGCCGTTGATCACCCACTGGTCGCCTTCGAGGCGCGCAGTCGTGGCGACCCCGGCCAGGTCCGATCCGGCGCCAGGCTCGGAATATCCCTGGCACCACAACTCACGGGCGCCGACGATCTCGGGCAGGAACCGCCGCTGCTGCTCCGGGCTGCCGAAAACCATCAGCGTGGGACCGAGCAGTTCTTCACCGATGTGGCCGACCCGCACCGGCGCGTTGGCCCGCGCGTACTCCTCGTGGAAGATCACCTGCTGCTGCACAGTCGCCTCGCGGCCACCGAACTCGCGCGGCCAGCCCAGGCACGTCCATCCGTGCCCGGCCAGCAGTCGATCCCAAGCCAACCGCACGTCGAAGCCCTCGTGCTCGCGCCCGGGTCCACCCAGCCCGCGGGCCGCGGCGAACTCGCCGGTGAGGTGCTCGCCGAGCCACTCCCGGACTTCGCGGCGGAAGGCCGCTTCTTCGGTGTTGTCGGTGAGGTCCACGCACCCTCCTCGCTCGACGCGGCTGCACGGCGATCTCGCGCGGAATCGGCGCTCCTCGCACCACCCGAGCCGCGAATCGCACTCTACCAAGCACTTGCTTGTTCGGCTATCTTCGATCTGCCGCAACCGCAACGCCGAGCGAGGAGCGCCGATGGCAGCAGAGCAAGCGGTCGTGACCTACGAGCGCCGCGATCAGGTGGCCGTGGTGACGATGAACCGGCCGGACTACCGCAACGCGCAGAACTCCGTGATGACCTACGCCCTCGACGACGCCTTCTACCGGGCCTGCGAGGACGACGAGGTCAAGGTGATCGTGCTGGCCGGAGCCGGCAAGCACTTCTCCGCCGGGCACGACATCGGCTCCCCCGAGCGCGACATCGACGTCAGCTACCCGCGCCGCGCGGGCCTGTGGTGGGACCACACCCGCCACACCGGCGGCGAATCGCGCTTCGCCCGCGAGCAGGAGGTCTACCTGGGCATGTGCCGCCGCTGGCGGGAAATGCCGAAGCCGGTGATCGCCTCGGTGCAGGGCGCGTGTGTGGCCGGCGGGCTGATGCTGGCCTGGGTGTGCGACCTGATCGTGGCCAGCGAGGACGCGTTCTTCGCCGATCCGGTGGTGCGCATGGGAATTCCCGGCGTCGAGTACTTCGCGCACCCGTGGGTGCTCGGTCCGCGGGTGGCCAAGGAGTTCCTGTTCACCGGCAAGCGGATGAGCGCGCAGCGGGCCTACGAGGTCGGCATGGTCAGCCGGGTGGTCCCGCGCGAGGAGCTGGAGAGCGCCACGGCGGAGCTGGCCGCGAACATCGCCGAGATGCCCGGTTTCGGCCTCGCGCTGACCAAGAAGGCGATCAACCAGGCCGAGGACCTGATGGGCCTGCAGAGCGGGATGGATTCGGCCTTCGGACTGCACCACTTCGCGCACGCGCACAACGCCGAGGTCGGCGAGGACTCGCTGAGCGGCATGAACGCGCGGAGCATGAAGCAGGCCCAGCAGAAGCAGGAGTGAGCACTGTGGACCTCGATCTTTCCGCCGCGGATGTGGAGTTCCGCGACGAAGTGCGCGAATGGCTCCGCGAGCACGTCCCGCGCGAGCCGCTGCCGTCGCTGGAGACGGAGGAGGGCTTCGCCGCGCACCGGCGCTGGGAGCAGGAGCTGCACGAAGCTCGGCTGTCGGTGGTGTCGTGGCCGGAGGAGTTCGGCGGGCGGGGCGCGTCGCTGCTGCAATGGGTGCTGTTCGAGGAGGAGTACTACGCCGCGGGCGCTCCCGGACGGGTCAGCCAGAACGGTATTTTCCTCCTGGCACCAACGCTTTTCGAACACGGCACGCCGGATCAGCAGCAGCGGTACCTGCCCCGCATGGCCGCCGGGACCGACATCTGGGCGCAGGCCTGGTCGGAGCCGGAAGCGGGCAGCGACCTCGCCGGGATTCGCTCCACCGCTCGCCGCGTCGACGGCGGCTGGTCGCTGTCCGGGCAGAAGACTTGGAGTTCCCGCGCGGCGTTCGCCGACCGCGCCTTCGGGCTGTTCCGCAGCGATCCCGAGGCCCAGCGGCACCGCGGATTGACGTACTTCCTGTTCCCGCTGGACGCCGACGGGGTCACCGTGCGGCCGATCGGGCGGATCGACGGCAAACCCGCTTTCGCCGAGCTGTTCCTGGACGAGGTGTTCGTGCCCGACGAGGACGTGCTCGGCGGCGTCGGCGAGGGCTGGCGAGTGGCGATGAGCACCGCGAGCAACGAGCGCGGGCTGACGCTGCGCAGCCCCGGCCGGTTCCTCGCCACCGCGCAGAAGCTCACCGAGCTGCCGGGCGCGTTGGACGACGATCGGGTGATGGACGCGTGGATCGCGGCGCAGGCGTATCGGCTGGCCACCTTCGAGACCGTGACCAAGGTGACCGGCGGTGGATCGCTCGGCGCCGAGGCCAGCCTGAACAAGCTGTTCTGGTCCGAACTGGACATCGAGATGCACGAGACGGCGTGGGATCTGCTGGGCCCGGAAGCCGAGCTGTCGCCATGGGTCGAGGGATATCTGTTCTCGCTGGCCGGACCGATTTACGCGGGGACCAACGAGATCCAGCGCAACGTGACGGCCGAGCGCCTGCTCGGGCTGCCGAGGGGGTCGCGATGAAGTTCGCACCGGACCGCGAACAGCAGGACATGGCCGACACGCTGCGGAACCTGCTCGCCGACGCGGACACGCCGAAGATCGCCCGCGCCTGGTCGGGCGGCGAGACCGCGGCGTGGTGGGAGGTGTGGCGCGAGCTGGCCAACGTCGGCGCCACCGGGCTCACCGTGCCGCAGGAGCACGGCGGACTGGAGCTCGGCCCGATCGAGCTGACGCTGTGCCTGGAACAGCTCGGGTACGCGGCGCTGCCGGGGCCGCTCGTCGAGTCCCTGGCGTTCCTGCCGCGCTTGCTGCGGGGTTCGCCGTGGCTGGCTGAGTTGGCCAGTGGCCAGAGCATCGGAACGGCGATCATCGCAGGTCACCTACCCTTTGCGCTCGACGCTGACCAGGCCGGGGCAGTGTTCCGCTGCGACGGCGACAGCGTGGTCCGGCTGGGTGGAATCCAGTTGGAGCGCGCCGAATCCTTCGACCCGGCTCGTCGGCTGTTCACCGCCGAGCACGCCACGGCCGAGCCCGCCGGACCGGCTGATGTCGATGCTGCCTTCGACTACGGCGTGCTGGGCTGCGCCGCTTACCTGCTCGGGGTCGGGCACCGGCTGCTCGACATCGCCACCGAGTACGTCAAGCAGCGGCACCAGTTCGGCCGGCCGGTCGGCGAGTTCCAGGCGGTCAAGCACCACCTGGCGAACGTGCTGCTCAAGCTGGAGTTCGTCCGCCCGCTGATCCGCGGCGCCTGCCTCTCGATCGACGGACCTCGCGGCTCCCGCGACGTCTCCGCGGCCAAGCTCGCCGCAGGCGAGGCGGCTCGCTTCGCCGCGCGCACCGCGCTCCAGGTCCACGGCGCGATCGGCTACACCGCCGAACACGACCTCCACCTCTGGCTCACCAAAGCAACGGCCCTCCGCACGGCCTGGGGCACCCCAACCTGGCACCGCCGCCGCATCGCCACCGCCCTAGCCACCGACCAAACCCCCATCGGCACCTGACCCCGTCACCTCGGAAGGAGGAACTGTGCGCTTCGCGTTCACCGAGGAGCAGGAAGAGCTTCGCCGCACCGTGCGCAAGCTGCTCGACCGCCACGGCGGTCCACCCATCCCCGATCCCGAGGCACCGGAGGCCGGCTTCGACGCGGCGCTGTGGAAGCAGCTCGGGGAGATCGGCGCGCACGCCCTGGCCATCCCCGAGGAGCACGACGGCGTCGGCGCCACGCTGCTGGAAACCCTGATCGTCGTCGAGGAACTGGGCCGCCGACTGGTGAACAACCCGTTCCTGGGCAGCGCCGTGCTCAGCGCCCAAGCACTGCTGGCCACCGGGAACGCCGATGCCCTCGAACGGCTGCTCCCGGGCATCGCGTCGGGCGAGCAAGTGGCCTCACTCGCCTGGGCGGAGTCGGATTCACCTTGGTCTGTCGACACTTTCGCGACCAGCGCGCAGCGCGGCACCGAGGGTTGGCTGCTCGACGGGGACAAGGCGCTGGTGCTCGACGCGGCTCAGGCAGACGTTCTGCTCGTCGTCGCGATGGCCGACGGCGTGGCGTCGCTGTTCGAAGTCTCGCCGGAGTCCATCGTGACCCCGTCAACGCCGCTGGACCTCACCCGGAGCATGGGCGAAGTCCACCTCGACGGGACATCCGCCGAACTCATCGGGCCAGCACCTCTGCAACGCGTGACCGACGTAGCGGCCGCCGCAGTCGCCGCCGAATCGATCGGCGCAGCTCAGCGCTGGCTGCACGAGACGGTGGAGTACACCAAGCTGCGCAAGCAGTTCGGCCGCCCCATCGGTTCGTTCCAGGCCATCAAGCACCGACTCGCCGACTGCTACACGGCGATCGAGTCAGCCCGATCCCTGTCCTACGCGGCGAGCTGGGCAGTGTCCACTTGCGACGATCGAGCCAGCGAACTCGCATCGATGGCCAAATCCGCCTGCTGCGACGCCTACTCGCTGATCGCTGCAGAAGGCGTCCAGCTGCACGGCGGCATCGGCATCACCTGGGAGCACGAAGCCCACCTCCACCTGAAGCGTGCCCACGCGGCGAAACACCTCTTCGGCACCCCGCAAAGCCACCGCGCCACCATCCCCCTGATGCACAGCTAGGCCGTGTTGCCACCTGTGGATAGCGTTGGGGCGAGAAGGCAATCTGGCCGAAGCCGAATGCGATTGCCCGGGAGGTCGAACCCCGTCAGCTGGCGGGATCGTAATGGAACGCGCGCACCTCCTGCGCGCACCGGCAGGCAACCGCCATCTTCGCAGCCCATTCCAGTGCCTCCTCGCGGGAGGGCAACTCCAGTATCGTGTAGCCGCCTTCGAGCTGCTTCGTCTGCGGGTACGTGCCCTCGGTCACCGTGCCATCCCCATCGACCAGGACAGGCGGAACGCTCTCGTCGATTCCACCGCCGAACACCCAGACGCCGGCGTCCTTCGCCTCCTCCACCACCGCGTGCGACGCATCCGAAACTGCCTGCAGATCCTCGCTGGGAAGGACCATGGCACCACTCGGGAACGAGATCAGGTACTTCGTCATCGCATCGACTCCTTCTTCCCGTTTCAGGGATCGGACCCATCCTCGCCGAGCGGGCGCGCTGCGCACAAGATTCACTCACCCACCTCCAACGGGTGAAACAGGCCGTCTCCACCACCGCGCTCACCGCGGCCGCGACACTGCGGGCATCAAGCAGACGACCTCTCAGACGTCGCGAAGGGCATCATCGCCGCCGACCACGGCACGCGCACCCGCGCCGAAGTCCTGGAGCTGGCAACCCGCCGACTCCTGGACTAGCCGCTCGACACCGGGCTCCCCGCAATGCCACTGCGCGAACCTCCCGCCGCGGAACCACCGAGTAACGCAGAGTTCCAGCTGGTCAGGCCGAACGAAGGGGTCAGGTGAGGCGGACGACTGCTCGGGCCTTGGCGAGGACTTCCACGTCTCCGCAGGTGGCCGTGAGGTCCACCGCGACCTGGTTGTCCGGCAGCTTCTCCGCCACTCGGCCGGTGACCAGCACCTCGACGCCGGTGTCGTCGTCGGGCACCACCACTGGCTTGGCGAAGCGGACGCCGTACTCCAGCACCGCGCCGGGGTCGCCCACCCAGTCCGTGACCAGGCGCGCCGCTTCGGCCATGGTGAGCATGCCGTGCGAGATCACGTTCGGCAGGCCGGCCTGCCGGGCGATCCGCTCGTTCCAGTGGATCACGTTGAAGTCCCCGGAAGCACCGCAGTACTTCACCAGCGTCAACCGCTGGATCGGGTACCGCTCCGGTCCGATCTCGGTTCCGACTGCCACGTCGTCGTAGCGCAGGTTCGCCGCCATCACGCCCCCGCTCCGGCCGCGGTCCCCCGTGACACGATCACGTTGGTAGCTGTGCACACCAATTTCCCGCCCGCATCGCGGATTTCAGTCTCCACCCGCACCACCTCGTTCTGCCGAGCATCGCGGATCTCCGCGATCCGCCCGGAGGCGGTCAGCACATCACCGGCCCGAATCGGCCGCTCGTACCGGAACTTCTGCTCCCCGTGCACCACCAACCGCATGTTCAACCCGAACTCGGGCCGCCGGATCGGATTGCTCTCCGCCGCGGCCCCAGCAGCCACGATCCCGAAGGTCGGCGGGGCGATCACATCCGGATGCCCCAACTCCCGAGCAGCCTCAACACTGCGATACGCCGGATTCGGATCCCCGATCGCCTCGGCGAACTCCCGGATCTTCCCCCGCGTCACCTCGTAGGCCTCACCCGCGCTGAACTCGAAGCCCACGAACTCCCTGTTGATCGCCACGCCACTCCCCTCACTCGATCAATACCGGCGTGAAGGGCACCTCGCGGCATCTGTGCTGCCACGAGGCGCCCTTCACCGCGTTGTCAAAGGCGTTCGATGATGGTGACGTTGGCCGTGCCGCCGCCTTCGCACATGGTTTGGAGGCCGTAGCGACCTCCGGTGCGCTCCAGTTCGGACAGCAGGGTCGTCATCAGCTTCGTGCCCGTTGCGCCCAGCGGGTGGCCCAACGCGATCGCGCCGCCGTTGGGGTTGACGCGCGCTGGGTCGATGTCGATTTCCTTGAGCCAGGACAGGACGACGCTCGCGAACGCCTCGTTGATCTCCACGACGTCGATGTCGGATGCGCTCAGGCCCGTCTTGGCCAGCGCGTGCTTGGTCGCCGGGATCGGTGCCGAGAGCATGAAAACGGGGTCGTCTCCGCGCACGCTCATGTGATGCACGCGGGCTCGCGGACGCAGCCCGTGCTCGGCGACTGCCTTCTCCGAGGCGATCAGCAGCGCTGAAGAACCGTCGGAGATCTGGCTGGCGACACCGGCGGTGAGCCTGCCGCCTTCGCGCAGCAACTTGAGGCCTTCGAGCTTCTCCTTGCTGGTGTCGCGCCGCGGGCCCTCGTCGTGCTCGACGCCCGCGATCGGCGCCAGCTCCTCGGCGAAGTGACCGGCGTCGATCGCCGCCGCCGCGCGGCGGTGGCTGGTCAGCGCGAACTCCTCCATGTCGTCGCGGGAGATCTCCCACTTCTCGGCCATCAGCTCCGCGCCGCGGAACTGCGTGACCTCTTCGTCCCCGTAGCGCTCGTACCAGCCGGTCGATCCCGACTTCGGCCCGTAGGCCACGGGAAATCCGAGCTCCGCCGCACCGCGCAGCGCGCTGCCGATCGGGATCGCGCTCATGTTCTGCACGCCACCCGCGATCACCATCTCCGAGGTGCCGCTGAGCACCGCCTGTGCAGCGAAATGCACCGCCTGCTGCGAGGAACCGCACTGCCGGTCGATGGTCACCCCGGGCACGTGTTCGGGGTATCCGGCGGCCAGCCAACCGGTTCGCCCGATGTTGCCGGCCTGTCCGCCGACCGCGTCGACGCAGCCCCACACGACGTCGTCCACCGCGGCCGGATCGATCCCGGTGCGCGATACCAGGCTCTGCAGCACGTGCGCGGACAGATCCGCTGGATGGATGCCACTGAGCCCTCCACCGCGCTTGCCCACCGGGGTTCGCACTGCGTCGATGATGTACGCCTCGGCCATGACCGTCCTCTCCGCCGCACCGGCCGATCCGCGCGGAATCCTCGGCAGCGCAAGCTGATCCAGCTGGACATCAGTACGCCGGAGTCTAACGAAACAAGCAAGCGTTTGGTAGAGGCCAGCACGCGGACCTCTACCTCAGCGACAGCAGGTGGTGGTCAGCTGGACGGAGAGGTCAGGGTTTGCGGGCCACTGCTGCGGCGATGCAGTGCTGGACCGGGGAGAGCGGCTTGATGCGGGGGCCCGTCGGCCACCAGTCCGCGCAGACCGTAAGGCCCGGGTCCACGAGCTCCAGCCCGTTGAACATCGCCTCGATCTGGGCGCGGGTGCGGAATACCCCGGTGCCCATCGGGCTGTGCAGGAACGTCTGCTCCATGCGTCGCGCCAGGTCGCTGAACTCGTCGATCTCCGGGTCCAGGAAGTGGCTGATGCCAACGTAGGAACCCGACGGCAGCGCATCGATGTACTCGCGCATGATGTCCTGCGGCGGCCGTTCGCCGTCGTAGTGGTGCAGGGTGCCCATCTGGAACAGCGCGATCGGCTCGCTGAAGTCCAGGCGCCCGCGCACCACCTCGTCCTGCAGGATCCGCGCGGGCTCGAAGATGTTGGCCGGACTGAAGTGGATCTGGGTGTTCTCCTCCAGTAACGCGCGCCCGTGTGCGAGGACCACCGGGTCGTTGTCGACGTAGACGACCCGCGAATCGGGTGCGATGCGCTGCGCGACCTGGTGGGTGTTCTCCGCGGTCGGCAGCCCGGAACCACAGTCCAGGAACTGGGTGACACCGGTTTCGGAGGCGATGAACCGGGTGGCCCGGATCAGGAACTGCCTGTTGTCCCAAGCGAGTTGGGCCGCTTCCGGGGCGACTTCGCGCACCCGGTGGAACACCTCGCGGTCCACCTCGTAGTTGTCCTTGCCGCCGAGGAAGGCGTCGTAGACGCGGGCGATGCTGGGCTTGCTGGTGTCGATGTGGATCGGAGTTTCGCCGTCGGAGGCGGCGACATCGGCAGTCATCGGGGTGTCCTCACTGGGCTTTCGTCAGGGGGAGGGGTCGAGGGTTGCATAGCGTACGAGCTTCGTCGCTCTGAGTAAACAGTCGATGTGCTATCACTGCGTTGAGCAGGCAACGAGGAGGTGCGGCCATGGCCCGACAGGGTGCTGCCCGCGATGGAAGCCCGACGGCACGACGCATCATCCTGGGCGCCCAGCTGCGCCGACTACGCGAGGCCGCCGAGATCCCGCCCGCGGAAGCGGCGAGAGCCATCCGCGGTTCGGAGTCCAAGATCAGCCGGATGGAGCTGGGCCGGGTTTCGCTGAAGGAACGCGATATCGAAGACCTGCTCACCCTCTACGGCGTGCACGATGCGGCCGAGCGCGCGCACTTCCTCCAGCTGGTCACCGATTCCCGGCAGCCGGGCTGGTGGAACCGGTATGCCGAGTCGATGCCCTCGTGGTTCCAGGACTACGTGGGCCTGGAAGGTGGCGCGGCGCGGATCCAGACCTACGAGCTGCAGTTCATCCCGGGGTTGCTGCAGACCGAGGACTACGCGATGGCACTGGCCAGCTCGGGACATCCGTCGCTGGCCGACGACGACACGCGCCGACGGGTGTCGGTGCGGATGACGCGCCAGAAACTGCTGGACCGCCCGGACGCCCCGCGATTGTGGGCGGTCATCGACGAATCCGTGCTGCACCGCCCGATCGGCGGCACCGCGGTGCTGCGCGCGCAGATCGACCACCTGCTGGAGATGACCAAGCGGCCCAACATCGCGCTGCAGGTCGTGCCGTTCGCGTTGAGCGGGTACGCGGCGGAGGGTTCGTTCACCATGCTGCGCTTCGCCGAGCCCGAACTGCCGGACGTCGTGTACTTGGAACACCTCAGCGGCGCGCTGTACTTGGACAAGCGGGAAGAGATCGAACGATACAGTCGTACACTCGATCGGCTGATGGTCGATGCCCGAACACCGGAGCAAACCCGGCAAATGCTGAGGAAAATCCAGGTTTCACTCTGAACCACCGCCACGCCGCGCACGCTGAGTGATCGCATTGTTGCGGAACGTTGTGGTACCGTTCGCGCAATAGCGTATGCAATTGCATGTGCGGCCGATCCAGGGAGACCTGATGAACGGTAGGTTCGAAGTACCCGTCACCGCCCTGCCGGGCGTGAGCTGGCGAAAGTCCCAGCACAGCGGCAAGTGGGGCAACTGCCTCGAACTCGCGGCGCTGGCCGACGGCACCATCGCGATGCGCCAGTCGCGCGAGTCCAACGGCACCGCGCTGATCTACACCAGAGCCGAGATGGCCGCTTTCCTGAGCGGCGCCAAGGACGGTGAGTTCGATGACCTCGTCAGTTGAGGACCAGTCCAGCGTGCGGCTGCGCAAGCTCGTGGCCCGCGGATTCCGCCTGATGCCGCCGGTGCGCGACGCAGACGGCGAGCTCATGGCCCTGATCTACGTACGCCCGCACGGTGACATCGTCGACGTCGTCGAACTCCGCGGTGAGGACGACGTCCGAGCAGCCCGCGTTTCGCAGGACCACGGCGTCACCGCAGCGAACACGTCCAGCGCGCAGTGGCACACCGCCGGAGAAGCCTGCGAGGTCCTCGACCAGGTCCTCGCACTCCCGGACCGCCTGATCGTCGCCCGCGCCTGAGCTTGGTTTTCAACTCGTTTTGCGTGGCGGCGCAAGTAGCAGAACCTCAGACGCCGCCTGGCTGCGGGATCCCGCTCTTATGTATGTCCAATACACGGCGAACGGGCTGTCCTCGCCAGGCGACGTCTGAGAACCCGCGGCGGTGCCGGTTGCTTAGGTGGGCCAAGCGCCTTCGGCGCTTCAAGACAAAGACCAAAAACAGGTTCGAAAACAAGCACTGACCCCAGCCCCGCGCAGACTCCTCCCTGAGCCGACGGCAGATCGGCGGGTTGGCGCGAACGGACCGTCCGCGCTGCCTTTCGAGGCAATCGGTCCGTTCGCTCCACACCCAGCCAGGTCAGGGCAAGCGCGCCAGAAGCGTGGTCGCCTGCTCCGCGAAGGATTCGTCCTCGGTGCGAACGGCCCGGTCGAGCAGCTCGCGGGCCTTCTCGATTTCGCCGCGCTGGTAACGGAATTCGGCGACGCGGTAAGCAGCCTCGGCGATGAGCTCCTCGTCCTCGGTGTTGGCGAGGGTGTACTCGTAGTGCCGCACTGCTTCCGCACGCTCTTCGCGCCAGTAGTGCATTTCCGCCAGGTGCGCCGAGGCCAACGCCGCCGACGGGTGGCCGAGGTCGATCAGCGCTTGGAACCACGGCGTCGCCGCTTCGATGTCGCGTCGGCGCTTGGCGATCACGCCGAGGTTCATCGCACCCTTCGCCGACAACTCCCGGTCGTCGGACTCCCACGCCCGCAGGCTCCACCCGCGCGCTTCGTCGTCATCCTCGGCTTTGTAGGCGATGGCAGCCAGTTCCAGCAGGGCCTGCCCCGCGTAGAAGTCGTCCGGGGCGGCTTGGATCAGCTGCCGGAAGGTCTGCTGGGCCTGCGCCACCTCGCCTTCCTTGTTCAGCGACTGGGCCAGTGCGTAGACCGCCATTGGGGAGAACTTCTCGTCGGCGTCGTCGGCGGCTTCGCGGAACAGCTCGATCGCCCCGGCCGTGTCGCCTTCGTCGCGGCGCTTGAGCCCGAGCATCGCCTTCATCGCCGAGCCCAGAACTTCGTCCGGGCGCTGCATGAGCTCTTCGGCCGCCGCCGGGTCGTCCTTGGACAGCATCTCCACCAGCCGGAACTTCGCCACCGAGGCGGAGCTCTCGTCACCGGTGCTGAGCACCCACTCGTAGGCCTGCTTCGCACTCACGAGTGCATCGCGACGCTGCAGGACATCGCCCAGCGCGAGCACTGCGGCTGGTTCCGGTTCCGGCGCACCGATCTCCACCGCGCAGCGCAGGTAGATCAGCGCTGCATCGGTGTCATCGGCGTTGAGGAACTCGGTTCCCGCCTCGAAAGCCCATTCTGCGACGTCGCGTTCGGGCACCACCTCGGCCAGGCGCCGCAGCGTGTCCGCCGCCGCGCTGTGGTCCCCGCCCGAGTGCTGCTGTTCCAGCGCCACGCGGGCGTTGTGGAGCGCGTCCTCGCTCAAGCCTTCGTGGGTCGCGCGAGCAGCGGCTTTCACGTAGGCGTTGACCGCGCCGGGCAGGTCGCCCTCTTCGTGGCGGATCATGCCGAGGCCCATCTCGCCGCGCGCCGCGATGTCCGGGTTGTCGGACCGACTGACCCGCTCGTACTCGACCCCGGCCGCGTCACGATCACCTTGCGCCAGAAGCATGTTCGCGAGCCGGCTCCGCGCCGCCTCGGACTGCTCCGGCACGTCGAGTGCTGCCGCTTCGCCGAACCAGCGGACCGCCTCGTCCAAGTTCTCGGCCCGCGATGCGCGCTCACCGAGCCAGAGCATCGCGACGATCGCAGTGTCCGGATCGTCCGAACTGGACGCGCGGTGCAGCAGTCCGTGCGCAGCTTCAGCGGTCTCGCCGACCTGCGCGATGCGGCGGTGCAGCGCGTCGCCGAACTGCTCCGGCGATTCGGCGGCCGCTTCCGCCTGATCCCAGGCACGCCGGGCCTCGAACGGGTCGCCGGACTCGTGGTGCAGCTGTCCGAGCAGAACACCGGCGTCCAGCGCGGGAATCCCCGAACCCGCGCCGAAAGCGTTCCGGCACGCGGACTTCGCGCCCTCAACGTCGTTGAGCCGCGCGAGCAGCTGCGCCAGCAGCACGCCGGCGTGTCCACCACGTTCCGGGTCCGCCACTGCCCTGCGGTACCAGGCCAGCGCGATCGCGTGCTCCTGCTGCTGTTCAGCGAGATAACCGAGCTGCTCTCGGCCTCGGGGCGCGAATTCGGGGTGCCCGTGGTCGGCGACCATGCGGAAGAACACCCGCGCCTCGGCCTCGTCCTCCACCGCCATCCCGAAGTCCAAGCCCAGCTCGGAGCAGATCCGCAGGTCCTCACCGGACACCTCGGCCAGCACCGACGCCGCATCGGTCACGTCGCCCCACGCCGCGCACCAGAAGTCGGCGACCCGCGGCGAGTCGAAGTGCTCGGCGATCGCCGCCCGCGCGCCGTCGACGTCGCCCTCCCCCATCAGCCGATATCCGCGCTGCTCAGCGGTTTCGGTGCCCATCGCCTGGTACACGCGGAGCGTGACGTCCGGGTCGTCGAAGGCCAGGGCTTGCTCGTAAGCGGCCCGTGCCCCGGCTTCGTCCCCGGTGTCCCGCCGCAGGTTGCCGAGCTCCAACGCGGCGTGCGCCTGCACCTGCGCGACTCCGGAAGCGATCGCGGCCACGTAAGCATCCTCCGCGAGGTCGGTTTCCCCTCGCTTGGCGAGCAAAGGCGCGCGGTAGGCGGTCGCCAGCGCCACCGCGTTGCGACCCCCCACCGACGCAGCGCGGTCGAAGGCCGCCAACGCGCCCTCGACGTCGTCGCGCTCATCGCGGAGCACGCCCAGCCTCAGCGCAGCGTCACCGGCGTTCTCGGTGTCGCCCGCCGCGACCTCGGCCAACTGCTTCTCGGCTCCGTCCAGATCACCGTCGTTCTGCAGCAACTCCGCGAGGCTGCACCGGGCGACGGCGGCTTCGTGCGGCTTGTCGCCGCTCGCAGCGCGTTCCCAAGCCTCGCGAGCCCCGGCCTTGTCCCCGCTCTCGTCACGCAGCGCGCCGAGGAACAGCAGCGCTTCCTGCCTCCGGTCGGGGTGACCAACTTCGGCCACCAGCGATAACGCTGCCCTGGTGAACTCGAAATCGCCCTGCGCCTGGTGCTGGTGCGCCAGGTTCAGGCACAGCTCAGTGGCGTTCTCGTGCAGTTCCGGTTCGTCGGCCAGCTCAGCGAGAACGGCGCCCGCGCGGTCGAGATCGCGTCGGATGGCGTGCGCGGCGAAGACCGCCAGCGCGGCCACGTCCGACTCCGAGCCCGCGGCCTGGTCGAAGCACTCCGACGCGGCGTCGAAATCGGCGGAGAGCACCAACTTCTCGCCCAGCAGGTAGGACGCGCGGGGTCCGAACTCGGGGTGACCGCTGGCGGTGGTGGCCCGGTAGAGCGCCTCGAGCTCCTCGTCGCGGCCGGCGATGCGGTAGAGCATCGCGAGCTTGCCGAACACCTCGCCCAGCAACGACGGATACCCCGCAGCCGCGGCGGTGGCGAACGCCGTGATCACGTCTTCCGGCTCTCCGTGCTCGACCAGCAGGTCGCCGAGCTGAGCAGCCGACCACGGCAGCAGCAGCGGATGCCCGCCGTAAACGATCCGCTCCAGCAGCCGCACCGCGTCGTCCGTCCGCTGCTCGCGGACCAGCCAACCGGCCAGCAGCTGACCGGCCCTGGTCCACACCAGACGGTTCGGCGATTCGACCAGCTCGCCCAGCAGTTCCACCGCGGAGGTGACGTCGGTGGCCAGCAGCAACTCGGCCTGCACCAGCAGCGCCAGGTCGCGCGCCTGCGGATCAGCGGCGAGCGTGTCCAGCCCGCCGTCCTCGTCGTGCTCGAGGCGGAAGAGCGCTTCGAGCACTGGGCGTGCAGCGGGCTCCTCGATCAACGCGCGGCGGAAAGCAGCGTCCTGCGCGAGCGAGCCCTCGTCCGCCATCAAAGCGCGTTGCAGGGTCCGGCGGGCCCGTTCGGTGTCGCCTGAGACGGCCTCCAGCAGGCCGAGCGAGTTGGCCGCCATCACCGACCACATCCGCACGTCCATGTCGATGACCTGCTGGTACGCCAGTCGCGCGGCGTCCGGGTCACCAGCGCCGGCCGCCTGGTGGGCACGCATCGCCAACTGCCTGGCGTCGTCCCCGGCCGGGTCCTGCTGCGCGTCGACGACGTCCATCATGGACAGTGCGAGTTCGGCCTGGTGCGCAACACGCGCGTCCTCGGCCTGCGCGGCCTGGCGGAACGCCGCCGCAGCCTCCTCCGCATCACCGTGCTCGTACTGGAGCACGCCGAGGTTGTAGGCCGCCAGCGGCGCCTTGTCCGGATGATCGGAGGCCACGACCCGGCCGAAGCTCTCGATCGCCCCGGCGACGTCGCCCTCGTCGCGCTGCAACTCGGCCAGCACACCCCACGCCTCGACGGAGAAGTGCGGATGCCGGGTGTTGATCACCCGCTGGTAGATCTCGCGCGCCTGGTCCGACTGCCCCAGCGCACGCAGCTGCATGCCGAGGTGGATCAGCGCGTGCAGCCGGATGTTGGGGCGCGAGTCGTCGGCTGCCGACCGGAACGCCTCAGCTGCTCCCGCCGCGTCGCCCATGTCCTCCAGAACCCCGCCCAGCAGCACGTGTCCCCAGCCGAGGTGCTCGGGGTGGCGGTAGGCGATGATCCGCTCGGCCAACCGCCGCGCGGTCGCCGAATCCTCGGCGTGCAGCGCGTAGAGCTTCGCCGCGCCCAGCGAGCCGTAGTTCTGGTGCCCGCTGTCCAGCAGGCGCTGCAAGATCGGCTCGGCGTCGTAGTCGCGCCCCTGCTCCAGCAGCGAGCACGCCTGCTCGTAAGCGACCTGGAGGTACTGGTCGGTGGAGCGTTCGCCCGGCGCGGGCAGCTCAAGCTCCGCGGCGATCTCGACCACCCCGGGGTCGCTGCTGGTCAGCGCCCGCTCGCGGGCTTCCCGGGCGCCCTCGACATCGCCGAGCATGTGCAGCACCTGGGCCAGCAGCGCATCGGCGCGACCAGCAGCGTCCGGGTCGGCGCCATCGGCGGCGAAGCGCAGCACGGCTTGAGCGGCGGTCAGGTCGTCGGCGTCGAACAGCAGCAGGCCGAGGGAGATCGCGGCGATCTGCGCGTAGATCGGGTGCCCGGAGTCGATGGCCCGCTGGTACATCGCGCGGGAACGCTCGGAGTCGTCGAGCTCGCCGAGCAGCCCGCCCAGCAAGCACGCGGCGTGCGCTGCGGCGTCGAAGTCACCGTCGTCCAGGACGGTGCGCAGCTCCCGCTCCGCGGCGGCGAGGTCACCACTGCTCCACAGCCGCCGAGCTGCGGTGACCCGCTGTTCCCACAATGACACGCCGCGCCTCCGATCAGGTGATCATCGATCGCGGCGAGGATATCGGTCGGCCACACCTGATATGGCCCGTCCCCTAGCTCGAAAAAGCCGACGAACATCACCAACCCCAGGCGCAACCAAACACCCACGCCAAACGTCCAACAACACCCGAACCACAGCCTCCACAAAGGACAATTACGCGCCCGGGTGCTACTTGGCCGCGAGCGAGCCTTTCCGCAGGTGGCGAGCCGCGAGCACCTTGCGCGGCGATAGCACCAGAAAGTGCGCATGGGCCTTGAGCAGGCAAAACGCCCCGGCCTGGGTGGGGTTTCCAAATTTCCCTAAATTTGGAAGCCCCACCCGAGACGCGAAGGAGCGGGCCGCCCGCTTTCGCGGACGGCCCGCTCCCGTCGAAATTCCTCGGCGCGAACGCCTGGGTCAGCGCGCCAACCTCTCCAGGCGAGCCTGACCCCCCTGGAACTGGTTCAGGTCGGTGCTGCCGCTGATGCCGGCAACGCTGCCCTCGTCGGTGTACTGCCAGAAGTGCCAGTTGTTGAAGCCATTGGGCACGGCCGGGCTGTCCACGCCGTAGGAAGCCAGCCACAGCGGGTGCCCGTCGAAGCTGTTGGTGTTGGCCATGCACTCCCGCCAGAACGACGGGTTGGCGTAGATGATCGGCTCCTTGCCGGTGCGCTCCTTGACCGTGTCGTTGAAGGTCTTGGTCCACTGGTGCATCTGGTCGACCGACATCCCGTAGCAGCCGCCCGAGTCCGGGTCGACTTCCAGGTCCAGCACCGGCGGCAGGGTCTTGCCGTCGGCCTGGTAGTCAGCGACGTCGAGGAACCAGTTGGCCTGATCCTCAGCGGACGACGAACTTGGCCGCGCGAAGTGGTAGGCACCGGCGATCAGCCCGGCGTCCTTGGCGCCGTGGTACTGCTCGCTGTAGCGCGGGTTGGAGAAGCTGGTGCCGTCGGTGGCCAGCACGAAGGTGAACTTCTTGCCGTCCGCGGCGACCTGGCCCCAGTTGATGGGCCCGTTGTGGTTGGACACGTCGATGCCCTCGACCGGCGGGCCGAGCGGGGCCTCCGGCTCGGGTGCCGGGGCGGCGCCGTGAGTCTCAGCCTGCTGCGGAGGGGGAGCTTGCTGCAGTGTGGCGTGCTGCTCCAGGGCGGCCTGCTTGTCGGGGGTGGCCTTCTGGATCGGGGCGGCCATCGCGGCCTCTTCGATCTCGGGCTTGGCCGGGCCGGCGACGGCAGTGCCGATCACCAGGCCGACGACGCCGACGGCTGCGACCGCGGCGCCCGCCTGCATCGAACGAGTGCGCGAAGCCCGCACGACGGGCTCGGGAAGCTTTTCCTGAACCGCGGCAACGTGCGGCGCAACCCTCTCCCGGAAGCGCCGCACCACCGGAGCGTCCTGGACCCGCCGCAGCAGCGGAGCCAGCCACTGCACGAGGCGCTCGACCAGCGGCGCGAGCCACGCGCGAACGCGGTCCACGGCCACGCGCAGGGCCTGGTCGACCCGCTGGGCCGGGGAGGGGGACGTCTGCTTCGGGGTGGAAGCGTTGTCGAAGTTTTCGGGGGATCTCGGTTGGTCGGAGTTTTCGGGGTTCACGAGTCCCCACGCTCCAGCACGGAGCGTGTACCTGCATCGAGGTTTGTACGTGCCCGGATACCTAGTTTAACCCTTTCGAGCTACAGCGCCCGCTTGATCCGTCACGGTTCGTAACAACAGTCGGTCACGCTCCGACATCCCGGCGGCCCACGTCACAAACCCGCTCGACCCCAGCCCGGTGCTCCGACCACGACTACAGCCAACTCCAATCGCGCCACGAGGCCCGGCAGCGCCGGATCCCCGGTTTTCCGCCGCCACAAAAGCCCCTGAACACCCCAGCCGCAACCATCTCCCCGCGCACCCGTCCATCTACAGTTTCAATTGAAACTGTGATCACTCGTGCCTGGGTTTTACAGTTTCAATTGAAACTGTGGTCGATCACGAGCCGGGACGGTCGACCCTGGTGAGCAGCATCCCGACACGCCGACGCGAGTGCGGACGCAGCCTGCGAGCCCGGTCCGGCACAATGGCCGGTCGGATCTGGCGAAGATCGCAGAGAAGGCGGAATCAGCATAGTGACGACTGTTCATCAGAAGATCGCCGAGGAGCTCGGCGTCCGCGAGCGCCAGGTGCAGTCCGCCGTCGAGCTGCTCGACGGCGGGGCGACTGTGCCCTTCATCGCCCGCTACCGGAAGGAAGCGACCGGCGCCCTCGACGACGCCCAGCTGCGCACGCTCGAAGAGCGTCTGCGCTACCTGCGCGAACTCGAAGAGCGGCGCACGACGGTGCTGGACTCGATCCGGTCCCAGGGCAAGCTCACCGACGAGCTCGAGGCGCAGATCACCGAGGCCGACTCGAAGGCGCGGCTGGAGGACATCTACCTCCCGTACAAGCCCAAGCGCCGCACCAAGGCCCAGATCGCGATCGAGGCGGGCCTGGAGCCGCTGGCCGACAAGCTGCTGGCCGACCCCACCAACGACCCGCAGCAGAACGCGGCGGAGTTCGTCGATGCCGACAAGGGCGTCGCCGACGTGCAGGCCGCGCTGGACGGCGCGCGGTCGATCCTGGTGGAGCGCTTCTCCGAGGACGCCGACCTGATCGGCGAGCTGCGCGAGAAGGTCTGGACGCGCGGCCGGATGGTCTCCAAGGTCCGCGAGGGCAAGGAGGAGGACGGCGCGAAGTTCGCCGACTACTTCGAGTTCTCCGAGCCGTTCAGCGCCCTGCCCTCGCACCGCATCCTGGCGCTGTTCCGCGGTGAGAACGAGGAGGCGCTGGAGCTGTCCCTGGAGCCGGACGACGGTTCCGAGCAGGTCGGCCCGACCGACTACGAGCTGCGCATCGCCCAGCAGTTCGGCATCGCTGACCAGGGCCGTCCGGCCGACAAGTGGCTGTCGGACGTGGTCCGCTGGGCGTGGCGGACCCGCGTCCTGACCCGGCTGAGCGTGGACATGCGCCTGCGACTGCGGCAGAACGCCGAGGACGAGGCGGTCCGGGTGTTCGCGGCCAACCTGCGCGACCTGCTGCTGGCCGCGCCCGCGGGCTCGCGCGCCACGATGGGCCTGGACCCGGGCTTCCGGACCGGCGTGAAGGTCGCGATCGTGGACGGCACCGGCAAGGTCGTCGCCACCGACACGATCTACCCGCACCAGCCGCAGCGGCAGTGGGACCAGGCGCTGGCCAAGCTGGCGACGCTGGCCAAGGAGCACAACGTCGACCTGATCGCGATCGGCAACGGCACGGCCTCCCGCGAGACCGACAAACTGGCCGCCGATCTGATCAGCCAGAACCCGGACCTGAAGCTCACCAAGATCTCGGTGTCCGAGGCGGGCGCGTCGGTGTACTCGGCGTCGGCCTACGCCTCGCGCGAACTGCCGGACCTGGACGTCTCGCTGCGCGGCGCGGTGTCGATCGCCCGCCGACTGCAGGACCCGCTGGCGGAGCTGGTGAAGATCGACCCGAAGTCGATCGGCGTCGGCCAGTACCAGCACGACGTGTCGGAGACGAAGCTGTCGCGCTCCCTGGACGCGGTGGTCGAGGACTGCGTGAACGCGGTGGGCGTGGACGTCAACACGGCGTCGGCCCCGCTACTGACCCGCGTGTCGGGCATCAGCGAGACGCTGGCGGGCAACATCGTCCAGCACCGCGACACCAACGGCCCGTTCCGCACCCGCAAGACGCTCAAGGACGTGGCGCGCTTGGGTCCGAAGGCGTTCGAGCAGTGCGCGGGCTTCCTGCGCATCCCGGACGGCGACGACCCGCTGGACTCCTCCGCGGTGCACCCGGAGGCCTACCCGGTGGTGCAGCGGATCATGGGCAGCACCGGCACGGAGATCCGCGAGCTGATCGGCAACCCCCGGGTGCTGAAGTCGGTGCAGCCGCAGGACTTCGTGGACGACAACTTCGGTCTCCCGACGGTCACCGACATCCTCGCCGAGCTCGACAAGCCGGGCCGAGACCCGCGTCCGGAGTTCAAGACGGCGACCTTCGCCGACGGCGTGGAGAAGATCGCGGACCTCAAGCCGGGCATGACCCTGGAGGGCGTGGTCACCAACGTGGCAGCCTTCGGAGCCTTCGTGGACGTGGGCGTCCACCAGGACGGCCTAGTCCACGTCTCGGCGATGTCGAAGAACTTCGTCAACGACCCCCACGACGTGGTCAAGTCGGGAGACATCGTCCGAGTCAAGGTCCTCGACGTAGACATCCCCCGCAAGCGAATCTCCCTGACGCTCCGTTTGAACGACGAGCCGGGCGCGGGCGGCAAGCCGGAACGCGACTCCAACCGAGGCGGCGGCCGAGGCCAAGGCGGCGGCAACCGCGGCGGCGGCGGCCGAGGAGGCCAGGGCGGCCGAAACGGCGGAGGCCAGGGTCGCGGCGGCCAGAACCGAGGCGGAGGCCAGCGCAACAACGCGCCCTCCGGCTCAATGGCCGACGCCCTCCGCAAGGCAGGCTTCGGCAAGTAAGTGCGAGGTGGGGGGCCTTGACCAACCACTTGGTCAAGGCCCCCCACCTCGGTGTCGACAGGCTGAGTCACCAGCGAATCGGGTCCACCCGCGGAAACGAGGCAGAAAATCCCTATTTGCGAAGATTGAAAATAGGGTCTTCCAAATCCACAGTCACAGTGATGCCTGAGCTTGATTTAAAGATGGCCCGATTGTCGTCAATCGAAATTTCAACGAATGGATTGGATTCTTCTAGGTATACAGCCCATACCAGCCGCTCGCTGGTATCAAGCCTGGCGAAGAATCCTTCTGACCCGTACGACCCTTCACCGCAGCACAAGTAACCTGAGTCAATTTTAATGGTGTGCGTAACGTAAACCCAAGTCAGCTCATCAGGGTTGGCACGCAGCCACTCACCGAGGTCAAATTCTTCGAGTACTTGAAACCCCTCCGGGACTTCTGCATCCACTCGAAGCACGTAAGATTCCCCAGCGACCATGTATAGGCCGTCACGTATCGGGAGCTGCTCAGCGCCCCACAGATCAGAAATCGTATTCATCCCTTGCATTTTACGATTGGCTGCTCCTTAAGTCCAGCTTCGGGAACCGGTCCGCCCTCGCGAATATTCCGACGGTCATTAAAGCGTTTTTTGAACATCTCGCCCCACGTTTTTCCAGTGCTGGAGTCAGGATGCGGATCATTGGGATTTACGCGCTGGATCGGCACTTCCGCGAGACCTGCTTCTCTTGCCGCATTCAGACGCCTGTTGTCATATGAGACAAGTTGCCCATCCACCTCCATAACACGCAGTGGACCAGATCGATCCCAATTCCATTCCCCAGACCGCATCAGATCATCATAGTTGTTTTCCGAAATGGTCCGCTGAGAGAAATTGATCTTATTAGGATCGACTTTTTCCTGAGAGAGACCAAGTGGATCACCATGGATGGAAGGGTTACGAACAAAGCTGTACGGCTGGGGTCCTGCTCCAAGGCCCAGCGGATCGTTGCTCGTGTACCTGGAGGTCACCGCGTCGTAGTGGCGGTGGAAATTGTAGTTGAATCCCGTCTCCGGATCTGCGTACTGGCCTGGGAAGCGCAGTGGGGTACAGGCGCCGGCGCGGGATTGCTCCGTGGTAATGCCCCAGAGGGTTGTTCGGTGGAACCAGGCGATTCCGCCTTGGTCGTTGATCAGTTCTTTTGGGGTACCGACGAGGTCGGTGATGATTGAGTAGAACTGTTCGTCGATCCACTGCTGAGGCGCGTTGCGGAGCTGGGATCGTTCGGTTTGGGCCAAGGGACGGAAGGTGCCTGGTTCGTAGTTCCAGACCGTGACCCTGACGTCGCCGAGGTTGGGCCCGTTGGGGATTCCATTGGTGTGGGCTTGTTCCGCCAGAACCGTGCCGTCCCAGATGAACTCGATCTGCTCCAGCACACCTGAGCCATCTGGGGTGAGGCGCTGCTTGGCGACGCGGCGGCCTAAGGGGTCGTAGCGGTAGCGCCAGCACGCGCCGTCCGGAGTGAGCACTTCGACGAGGCGGTCGTCAGCGTCCCAGAAGTAGCGCCAGGTGTCGGGCTTGCGGGACAGGCGCTTGCGCTGTCGCAGGACGACACGTCCCTGAGCATCGTGCTCGTAACGAACCTTGCCCGCGCGGCGGATCAGGGTGCCACTGTACTCACGGTCACCTTGTTCCTCGGCATCCGCGCTGGGCGGCGTCGGCCACGATGCGTGGGTAAGGTTGCCCGCCGCATCGTAGGCGTAGCGCTCGGTCCAGCCCGTTCCAGTGACCGCGGTAACGCGTCCCGCGCTGTCGAGTTCGAACGTGCGCGGGCCGGTGAGCTGGTCGTCTAGCCCTGTCAGGAATCCGTCGGCGCGGTAGGTGTAGGACCGCCGCTGGATCTGCCGACCGGCCGCACCAATGATCGTTTGCGAGAGCAGCTGGTGGTTAGCGTCCCAGGCCTGTGCCAAGACCGCCTCGGGCCCGAGGTGGCGCTGGATCTCGTGCCCGGCGCTGTCGTAGCCGAAGCGCAGTGTGCGTCCGGCAGTGTGCAACGCGACGGGTCGGTCGTTCCCGTCGTATTCCCACACGCTTTCCGCCCCGGAAGGCGTGCGACGGCGAATCCGGCGGCCCAGCGCGTCATAAACCGAGGCGACGGAGCGACCGTTGATGGTTTCGAGGAGGACGCGCCCGCCCGCGTCTCGCTGGAACGTCACCTGCGTGTCGCGGTCCATCGCTTCGACCAGACGCCCCAGCGGGTCGTAGGTGAACGTCGCTGTGACCGCACCGCTGCGGCGCTCGATCACGTTGCCGAAGACATCTCGGGCGAAGTAAGTGGTTTCGCCGACGCCGTTGGTGCGTACGACCAGCTGTCCGGCAGCGTCGTGCTGATAAGCGACCACGCGGCCATTGAAGTCCGTTTCCTGGACCAGATTCCCCACCGCGTCGTAGTCGTAGCGCCACACCGCGCCGAGCTCGTTGGTGACGCTGACCAGGCGGAGTTCGGTGTCGTAGTCGAACTTCAGGCGCGTTCCGTCCGGTCGGATCTCCGCCGAGGGAAGGTCGAAATGCGTGACCTCGGTATGGGTTTCCTGGCCCAAGGCATCGACGTGGATACGGAGATTTCCTTCCCCGTCGTAGATCCAGCGCTCGGTCGCCCCGTCCGGCTGCGTTCGCCACGCGGGCTTACCGCCAACAGTCCAGCCGAGCCGCGTGGTGGCGCCCAGCGGATCGACCACTTCAGTGACACGGCCGAATCCGTCGCGCAGGTACCGAGTTGTGCTGCCCAGCGAATCGGTCACTGCGACCGGCAAACCCGCCGCATCGGTCTCGACCCGGCGCACATTGCCCAACGCATCGGTGATGCTCGTCAGATGACCGTGCTCGTCGTACGCGTAGCTGGTCACGGCACCGACTGGATCGATCGCCTTGGTGAGGTTTCCGCGCTCGTCGTACTCGCGCCGCGACACCGAGCCGTCCGGCGCGATGATCGTGGCGGGAAGCCGGAGATCGTTGTACTCGAACCGAGACTGACTGCCGTCCGGACGCGTGACAGCAGCCAGGTTGCCGTTTTCATCGTAGTCGTAGCGGACCGTTCGGCCGAGCGGGTCGGTCCGGGAGAGCAGGTGGTCGTACGCGTCCCACTCGGACAGAGTTTCGCCGCCCAGCGGGTCGATCTCGCGGACCGTCTGACCCGATTCGTTGAGGTGGTAGGTGGTGCGGGCACCCTGCGAGTCCGTCCAAGTAGTGATCCGGTTCTCGCGGTCGTACTTCATGGTGCCGCTGAGGAACCCACCGGAGCCCTCACCCACCACCACACGGCCTTCAGCGTCGTAGACGAAGCGGTACCACTTGTCGTTGCGGTCGGTCCAGCTGGTGATACGCCCTGCATTGTCATAGGTGAAGCGCATAGGCAGGCCCGAGGCGTTGACCACCTCCATGAGCCGCCGGTCTTCGTAGACGTAGCGCATCAGCAGCACGTCGTCGCCGTTGTCCGCTTCGCGGAGGTGCAGCGCCGTCACCAGACCGTCTTCGGAATCGAAGCGGATGCGGTAACCACCGGAATGCCGCACCTCCACGGGCGTTCCGGCCGCGTCGTATTCGAAATCGACTCGGTGACCGTTGCGATCCACGATCGAAGTCAGCGGCAGCACCCGGTCACCTCGTGCGAAGAACAGCTTCCGGCCGCTGTCGAACTCGGTGAGGGTGTAGCTGCCGTCTTCGTTTCGGGTGAGTTCGTGGAGCGAGCCGGCGAACCGCACGGTCGCGTTGACGGCAGGAGCGGGGGCCAGTAGCAGCTTGCCGTCCTCGGCGGCGAACGACACACCAGCGCTACCGAGTTCCAGCCGTTGGTCCAGCGTGGACGTCCAAGACGGGCCGAAGCGCAGTCCCACCCGGTACGACGAGAGGTGGGTTCTCTTCAGCACCAGTGGTAGGAGACCTTGCAGCTCCACGTCAGTCTGCTGCGAGATCATCTCGCCGGTGGCGATGTCGATCGGGTCGCCCTTGGTGTTTCGGTTGTCCGCGTCTGTCGTCGGATTCTGCGGGTCGTTGGACTTCTCGTGGAGTGGGGTGTCGTCCTTGCCGCCGGGCTTCGTAAGGTCCGCAGGCGGGTCGGACTTTGGCGGGGTGTTGCCCGCTGGGGTGGTGGGGTTTTGGCCGTTGGAGCTTGAGCGGCCTCCTTGGGCTGCTTGGTGGGTTGCGTCTTGGGCTTTGGAGACGCTGGAGCTCGCGTCTATGCCTCCGACCTTCTGCGGGGGCTTCGTCTGGGGGCTTCCCCCGTCGCCGCCTCCATCTCCGCCTCTGGACTTTCTCGGCGCCACGGATTCCCCCTCATCCGCTCAGGAGCTTGCTCAGGTTCGTCAGGCTGTCGATCAGGCTGGTGACGTAGGTGAAGATGCGGCCGACCCATTTGACGACCGCGGCGACGATCTGGGCCGCGATCACCGGGATCGTCACCACGAAGATCGCTTCGACGGCCCACACGATCACTCGGGCCACCAGGTCGGCGATCAGGTCCCGGACGATTTCGCGGGTCATCTCGACCAGGCCGCCCGCGCCTTCGGTGGCCGAGGACATCGCGGCCGAGATCGCGGCCAGGCCGCCGATGGCTTCCACGTTGTTGGCCATCATCGCCTGGTACGCCTCGGCGGCCTCGCCTTGCCAATCGGGCAGGTCGCTCTCGAGGCTCGATTGGAGGTCCGCGGACATGGCGCCCAGTTCTTCGGCCATGTTGTTCCAGGTCGCGGCGTGGGATTTGACCACGTCCGGCATGCCGGCCAGCTCGTCGAGGATTTCGCGCAGGGGCTCGAAGTACTCCATGGCCCAGCCGATGCCGTTGGACAGCAGCGCGCTGAAGGGATCCAGCACGGCCGAGGCGACTTCGAGGCCGAGCCCCACGCCAGCCATCGCGCCGGCGACCCAGTCCTCGCTCTGGATCGCGTTGACCAGGCCCTCGATGCCTTCGGCCATCCCGGAACCGGTCCAGGGCTGGCGGGTCGACTCGACCGGCGCGACCAGCGAGTCGTCGCTCATGGCATGTCACCGCCGGACGTCTGGATCATGTCCGCGTGTTCCGCGTCGAGGCTCTCGTAGTCGTCGGCTGCGGCGCGCAGCGAATCAGCCGCGAGCGAGAGGTTCTCCGCGACGAAGTCGACCAGTTCGTCCTGCCTGGTGTGCCGGCTTTCGAGCACCCCGGAGATCCACCCGCACAGGAGTCCGTAGGCCTCGTGGTTCTGGCTGATGTTCGCGCTGGCGGACTTCACCGCGTCGAAGCGCGCCTGGATCTCTTCGACTCTGCTCGCGTGCTGGCGGATCTGCTCGGCACTGACGTTGTACCCATCGCCCACGGTCACCACTTCTCCATGAACGACTGGTTCGAGTTGTCGTCCTCGACGTCGGGTTCCGGGGCGGAAGCGTTCTCTTCGGCCGGGGCGGTGCGCAAGTGGTTCCCGACGGATTCCGAGATCGCGCGGGCTGCCGGGGACTCGGTGCCGACCGTGTCGGCGATGATCTCCTGGGAGCGGTCGGCCAGCTGGTTCTTCGCTTGCGCGAGGGTCTCCATGATCGTCCGGGAGACCACGTCCGGGGCAGTGCGTTCCATCCGGTTGGTCAGCTTGAGGTCCACCAGCGCACCGGTCGAATCGATCGTGAGCTCGACCAGGCCTTTCGGGTCGGTCGCGGTGACCCGGACCTCCTGCAGCCGATCGCTCATCGTCCGGGTGTCAGCGGCGAGCTGTTCGATCCGGCCCTTCCACGCGGCCAAACGTTCCCGCGCGCCATCCGGGTCGAGGATGTTCCCGTCCATGCGTTCCCCCAGGATCACGTTGGGACACAACGCTTCGACCCCGGAGAGTAGCCAGCAAGATCTGTGCGGGGGGAGGGAAATCGTTCAAATGGCCCAACTGGCGGCAATCCGCGCCGCCAGTTGGGCCATCTCACCGAAACAGCCGCCAAACCAGGTGTTTCAGCTGGTCAATGGCCGTGAGTACTTTGGGCTGCCATAGCGGCCCAAAGTACTCACGGCCTCCGACGCGCTCAGCCTTCAAAGCGGCCCGCCTTGACGGCGGTGACGAATAACCGCCACTGGTCGGCGGTCGTCGTGAAGTACCCGGCAGCCCGGTCCTTCGAGTCCCGAACCGCCGCGCCGTAGGTGGCCGGCGCGACCTCGACGCAGGTCTCTTGCTGGGTAGAGCGACTGGACTTCCGCCAATTTCCTTCGATACGACCAACTTCAACGCACGCAGTCTGCTGATGTGAACGGCTCGACTTTCGCCAGCCAGTTGGCTCCGTGGTCATGCCTGGCCCTCCATCTCCTCGGCGACCTCAGCGATGAGCCTGACCGACTCAGCCGGACTCATCGCCAGCTCGCGCAGGGTATCCGTCGCCGACCGATAGACATCGGTTTGCTCGCTTTCATGGAGAAACGCCGCGGAGGCGTACTGCTCCAGATGAACGATCGGTCCCGACGTCGGGAACTCGAACAGGATGTAGGAACCGTTGAGCGCTGGATGCCAGACATCCAAGTCCGCCGGGATCACCTGGACCGTCACGCTCGGCCACTCCGCCATGTTCACGATCTGTCGAAGCTGGTCAGCCATGACAACCGCCCCACCGATCTTAGCGTGAAGTGCCGTCTCCATCGCCAGGAACGTGAAGTGCGGGCCTTTCTTGCGGGTCAACACATCGCGCCGACCAACGCGCAGCATCACACGTGCTTCGAGGTCGCTGGGCGGCTCTGCAACACCTGAGGTCATCACCGCGCGGGCGTAGTCAGACGTTTGAAGCAATCCGGAGATGACGAAAGGCGAGACCTCCGTAATCTCCTCAGCGGTCTTCTCGAACTCGATCAACGTGGTCAGCTCGTGGTTCGTCCCTGGCACGCCGGGAGACAACCAGTTGGTCCGATCGGCCCCGCGCGCCAGCTCGATCACGCGCTCCCGTTCAGCCTCCGGCACGCCAATAGCCGCGAGCACGCTGGCCACGAACTCCGGTGTGGCGGTAGTCCTTCCGCTCTCGCAGCGAGACAGCTTCGAGTGGTCCATCCCGAGCTTTCGGGCCAGTTCCCGCACGCCTATGTCATATTCCTCGCGAGCCCGTCGCAGTTCAGCGCCGACAATTCGAGCTTTCGGACTTCCTCCAGTGGTGCGAGCCATGCACCAATCCTAGCTTTTCGCGGCCATATTTGGATCACCGAATAGTGGCATTGTGCAGGCAAAACAGTGTGGTGCATGCTGGTGCACACCAGATGCACCAGCACTTTTTCGGGGGTCGCCGATGTATCCGTTTCATTGGGCGCCTGCTGCAGGGCAGCGGCATGCGAGTTTGGACGAGAAGCCGGTCGGGTGCGCCTATCCGAGCGGGACCGAGGTTGAAACGCTTTGCCAGCAGGTTGTTTCTGCCGACAACAGCGAGTTGGCCTGGTTGTGGGGCACCTGCGTGGCGTGCAACCGGGAGGCGCGGCGGCTCGCCGGTGTCGAGCCGTGAGCTCGAAACCTGTTGCCTTGGCAGTGTTCCTGCGTCGCGCCCAGTGGCTCATCGACGACCTCGCGTTCAGCGCCGGAGCCGATCAGCTGGACACCGTCGACGTCGACGCTACGGCCACCGCGCTCGAAGAAGTCGTCCGCCTGCTGCGCGAAATCCCGCCGACCACGATCGACCAACCAGGAGGAACCAACTGATGTCGCCACTGCTGACCGCCCTGGCCTGCCTGTTCTCGCTGCTCACCGGCATGACGCTGATGCACGTCCACCGCCGACGACTCCCCCAGCACGCGGGTGCGGGCGAAGGCGCGACGAACGTCTGGCAGCTGATCGAGCACGTGGAATCCGAAGCCCGCCGCGCCGATTCCGCCGGCAGGCACCACCTCCGCGAGCCAGCCCCGGAACCACCACCGCAGTGGCCCGAATCCCCACCCGAAGTTCCCCCGCTGGAACTCCAACACCGCGTCCTGGAATCCCTGCGACGCCTCTGAACCCGGCTCGATGCACCTCCCCCGAGCATCGAGCCGAGCGGCCGGGCGGGATCGCTCCCTCCCCGACACCGCCCGGCCGCACCCCGCGCTGAAGGGCGTCTTTGACCTGCAAAGGCGCCCTTCACCGCGTCACGTTCAGCTGATGGAGCCGGAGACGGTGGTGAGTGGGATCGGTTGTCCGGTGAGCCATTCACACCAGTCCGCCGTATCGCGGAGCGATCCGGTTCCTGCTCGTTCGGCTGCCGCGAGGTTCGCTGGGCGGAGGTCTGCCTCGCGGAGGGCGTTCCACTGCGCCGCGTTGAGGATCAGCACGCGCAGGTTGGGGAGTTCTGCGATCGGGGTGATGTCCTCGACGTCGGTGTCCGACAGGTCCAGCCTGGTCAGGGCGGGCAAGGTGCGGAGCACTGCGATGTCCAGCGGTTCGACCGCACCGGCGAGCTTGAGGTCCCAGATCGTCGGCTGGTCCGCCAGGGCGTGGAGGTCGATCCGGTCCGCCTCGATCGTCAGGGACTCCAGTGCGGGTAGATCGCCCAGCGTCGGGATGACCGCTTTCGCGCGGTTGACCAGCAGTTCTCGGAGGTTCCGGAGCGGGGCCAGTGCTGCCAGGTCGAGGGTTACCGCGTCGTTGATGTAGATGCGCTGGGCGTCGTCGGCGCCCTCCACGATCTCGGCCAGGTCCAGGGTTCCGAAGTCGTGGTAGACCCGTTCACCGAATCCCGCTCCGCCGAAGTCGGCGTAGGTCTGAAGGTAGTCCTCGTCCGGGTCTTCGTCGACGTAGTCGCCTTCGCGGAGGGCTTCGACGACGCCGGCCAGGATCTCCGTCACGGATTTCGCGTAGTAGTCCGGCGGGCCGTGGACGTCGCGGCCGTACTCGAAGATCTGACCGGGCCTGCCCCGCTCGGCCGGGTCGAGGTCGACCGCGAGGTTGTTCATCGCGAAGTCGGTGGCGAACGTGATCCACCAGTCGTTGCGGGAAAGGCGCTTGATGGTGTCCGGCGGGTCCGACTCGAAGACCACGGCGTCGTCGAACGGGCCGTCGTTCCAGCCGAGCGAACCCGGCTGGTGGTACTCGACGACGTGGTCCAGCGGGTACGGCGAGTACCGGCCGAGCAGTCCGGTCTCCGACACGTCGTCCCTGGTCATCCGGTAGAGCGCGCGCAGGTCTTCCGGCAACCGGGCGCCCAGCTCGGCTTCGGCCGCGGCGATCTCCTGCTCGGAATAGCCGGGCCGCAATGCCGGCGGTCGCCCCTTGATCTCCTGGTACCGCTCGACGAACTCGCGGAACAGAGCGGAAATCCCGGCGAGCGCGGCCGGGTCGGTGGGCACTCCGGTGTGCTTCGACGCTGCTGGCAGCGGCATCCCCGGTAACGGATGGGCTGGCAGCCGGAAGCCGTCGTCGAGCACCACGCCGGCCACCGACTCCAGCGCCGTGCTGCAGGCGAGCTCGAATCCGGAGTCGCGGACGACCAACTCCACGACCAGCGGGCGACCACCGGTCGGCACCGGAAGAAGTTCGGTGAGCGCCGACTTGGCGTCGAAGAAGTCGGGTTCGAGGTCGACGTCAACGCCGACCGGGCGCGTGATCTGCGTTGCGCCGCCATCGATGCGCAACCACACGACCGCCGGTCCACTGTGTCCGGCACCGGCGCGCACGCCGAGCGCCAGCCGCCGGGCTGCCGCCTGAAGTCCCGTCGTCATGCGCGGGATTCTGCACCCACCCACCACAACGGCCGAACCCGGATCCCGTCACGCCCAGCGGCGCAACGCGTCGATGGTGGTTTCCGGCGAGGTGTTGAAGCAGAACACGATTCCGGGGCACGTCTCGTTGAGCACGTTCACGAGCCGCTCGAACAACAACGTGTGCTCGGGTGCCATCCGAACTGCGCCACCGATCATCGCAACCCGGAACGCCCCAGCAGCGACGCGCTCGCGCACCTTCACCGCCGCCTCGTCCGGATCGGCCGGCACCAGGCACGGCACGACGTCGAAGCCCGATTCGCGCAAGTCCGCGTTCGCCGACTCGATGCGCGACCTCAGCGCGGCTTCGTCGAGGTCCGGGTAGCGGGTGTAATCGAGGTCGCCCGGGTCCAGCCCGATCGACAGAATCCCCTTCGCCGCAGATGAATCCACCGTTCCTCCTCTTCCAGCGACACCGGTTCCCAGCATCACGACCGGATCGTTCCTGCGCCAGGACCGCTCGGGAATGGGACCGGCAGTACCACCCCCGTGCGCCGCCGCTGCGGCAGAATCCCTGCGTGGACCGAGATGAGCTGGCAGCCGTGCTGCGCACCGCGCGTTCGCGCCTCAAGCCCGCCGATGTCGGCCTGCCCGCGGGCCACCGCAGGCAGGTCCCCGGGCTGCGGCGCGAAGAGGTCGCCCAGCTGGCGGGCCTCGGCATCGACTACGTGGTCCGGTTGGAGCAGGGCCGCGGCCCCAAGCCCTCCGCCCAGGTGCTCAGCGCGCTGACCAGGGCGCTGCGGCTGAGCGATGCCGACCGGGACACGGTGTTCCGGCTCGCCGGTTCCGAACCGCCGCAAGCCGGGCACGTTCCGATGCTGGTCCCCGCGAGCGCGCTCCGGCTGCTGGACCGGTTGGCGGACCTGCCCGCCCTCGTGCTGTCCGCCAAGTCCGATGTCCTCGCCTGGAACTCCGCGGCCACCGCACTGTTCGGGGACCTCTCCGCGGCACCGCTCGGTCAGCGCAACCTCATCCGCCGCCGGTTCCTCGGCACCGATCTCGGCGAAGTCGCCGCGAAGCAGGAGGATTCGACGGCCGCTGACTGCGTCGGTTGCCTGCGGGCGGCGCAAGCCCGCTACCCGGCGGACCCCGAGCTCGACCGGCTCATCACCGAACTGCGCTCCGGCAGCCCGCGGTTCGACGAGCTGTGGCAGGCGGGGCGATCCGGGCAGCTGCGTTCGGCGACCACGACCGTCGTCCACGCGGAGCTCGGCGCGCTCACCCTGGACTGCGACGTCGTCCAGGTGCCGGAAACCGATCAAACGATGTTGATCTACTCGGCTGCGCCGGGCACTCCCGACGCCACCGCCCTGCAGCTGTTGCGCGTCACCGGTCTGGAGCGCTTCGGGGGCGAGTAGGCCGAGGCCGCATCGCAGAAGTCCGGATTGGACGGATTGGAGCTTTCGGCATCAACACGGCGGCCAACGCGCTTGCGATGGCGCTCACACCTGGTCGAGCGAGGCTTGGGTGCCAGGCAGGACGCGACCCTCACGCCGTACCGCGTCCTGACTGGCACACCCCCAGCGGATTCCACGATCGTGGAATCTCGACAGACGGTAATCTTAGATGCGAGAATCCGTCAATCGGCAAAGCGGTGCGCCTTGTGATTTCGGAGTGATCGTGATGACAGACCCTGGTGCCGCCCTGGCCGAACGGCTGGCGTGGCTGCGGGAGTCCTTCCCCAACCCCGAGACCGGGAAGCCCTACGAGGTCAAGGCGATCGCGACGGCGACCGGGATCTCGCTGTCCCAGCTGTACAAGATCCTCTCCGGCGAATCACCGAATCCCGGCTGGCAGCACCTCAAGGCCCTGGCCGGCTTCTTCCGCGTCCCGCTGGACACCTTCGACGACGGCGAGCACGGCGACAAGATCCGGACGCAGCTGGCCACGCTGGTCGAGCTGCGCGGCCTGAAGGAAGGCGGTGTGGAGTCGGTGAGCCTGCGCGGCCTGACCCCCACTCAAGCCGACCGCATCCGCGGTGTGGTCGAAGACCTGCGCCGCTCCAACACCACCCCTGGTCACGATGACGCATGAGCCTGATCACGAGCCGTTCCGCTGCGCCCGCCTGGTGCTGGTCATGAGCCAGAATCGCAGTGTGAAGCCGTCGCAACAGCGCGATCTGGCGGCCCGGTGCCAGGAGCTGGCGGCCGCCCTGCCCCTGCCCTCGCCTTGGGATCTGGAGACGTTCATCGGCGAACTCTCCGAGCTCCGCGGGCGGCCGATCGAGCTGCGCCGAGTGGCCACTGTGGAATCGGACGCGCCGTGCGGGGCGCTGGTCTCGTTCGCCGACCGGGACGTGATCGGCTACTTGCCGAGCACCCCGCTGCACGAGGAGCACATCATCCTGCACGAGGTCGCGCACCTGGTGTGCGGGCACTCCGACACCAAGCTCGCCGACTCTCCGCTGGTCGCAGCGCTGGTGCCGGACCTGCCGCGAGACCTGGTGCAGAGCGTGCTCGGCCGCTCGGCCTTCGACGCCACCACCGAGCAGGAGGCCGAACTGGTGGCCAGCCTCTACCTGTACCGCGCGGGCCGCGCCCCGGCGCCCGTCCGCCGCGTGCGCAAGATCGACGCGAAGTCCGGGCGCACTCTGCGCGAGATCCAGGCGACTTTCGACAACGCGCGACGAGAACCCGAGAAACGCCGATGACCAGCATCATCCTGCAAGCCGCAGGTCTCATCGCGGTGCTGGCCGCCGTCGCCAAACTCGTCCAGTCCCGGCATTCGCTGACACCGAGCGTGCTGTACCTGTGCGGCGCCATCGGTGCGGTCGGATTGTCGGCGGCGCTGGTCGCGACGTCCTCGCTGACCTGGGTGGCGACCTGGGAACCCGTGCCGAACTCCGGTCGTCTCGCGGCGAACATGCTGGCCGTGGTGGCGGCGGTGTGCGTCCACGGGTTGCTGGCGCATCTGGTGCACGAGGATGCGAAGGCGCGCCGCGTGATGCGGCTTCAAGTGCTGGTGGCCGGGCTCGCGGCGGTCAGCATGGTGGCGTTGATGCTCGCGGCGGGCATTCCGTTCCACCCGGAGTTCCTGGCCGTGTTCGCCGATCGGCCGGCGGTGGCGGCTTACCTGACGGTGTTCTCGCTCTACATCGGATGGGCCACGCTCGCGTTCGGCTGGTTCCTCCGCCGCTACATCTCCCAGACCGATCGCCGCTGGTTGCGGGCCGGTCTCCGCACGATCCAAGCGGGCTGCGTGGCGTCGGGGATCTGGGCGGCGAGCAAGATCGCCGCGGCTTTGCGCGCGCTGGCCGGGTATCAGCCCGGGATCCTGGACCCGATCGGCGGATCGTGTGCCGCGGCGTGCGTGGCGCTGGTGGCCATCGGCGCCACCATGCCCGTGTGGGGGCCGCGAGTGGGACTGCCGTTCGCGTGGTTGCGCGCCAAGCACCAGGCTCAGCAGTTGCGTCCACTGTGGAATCGGCTGGCCGACGAGCTTCCGCAGATCACCCTGCCCGCCGGGATGGTCGCGCCGAACGCGCAGTTCGCGCTGTACCGCCGGGTGGTGGAGATCCGCGACGCCCAGCTGGTCCTGCGCCCCTACGCCCACCCCTCCGCGAGCAGCTGGGCACGAAGCGCCGCCGAGGAAGCCTGCTTGGACGAGCGGACGACTCACCAGACCGTCGAAGCAGCGTGCCTGGTCACCGCCCTGGACGCCCGCGCCGTGGGGCACCGCCACCAGCCGGAACCGGACGAGACCAGCGCGCCGTACCGAGGTGTGGCCTCGGACACCACCACCGAGGCACGCTGGCTGATCCAAGTCAGCCGAGCAGCAGACCGCTCACCGATCGTCGAAACGATCCGCACCCAAGCCCAAGCCGACCTCCCCGACCCCACGCCGTAACCGGCACTCAGATGAGGGTGGTGAACAGGCCGCCGCCGATGATCGCTCCCACGATCGCTCCGGCGGTGACCTGGGCCGTCGTGTGGTCGCGGAGGTGGACGCGGGACCAGGAGATCGCCGCGACCACCAGCATCAGCGCCCAGCACACCGGGTGGAAGAGCACCGCGAGAATCACCACCGCGCCCGAAGCCACCGCCGAGTGCATCGACACCTTCCACCAGACCGTGATACCGCCGGTGACCAGCAACGACACGATCATCGCGACGTCCAGGACGATCAGCAGCCACGGCGCTTCCAGCAGTACCAGCAGTCCCAGCCCGATCAGGCTCATCACGATCAGCGCGATGAACGGCACGAACCGGCCCGCGCGGTCACGCACGTGGTGACTGTCCCAGCGCCCGGTGCGCGCGCCCCACACGATCACGCCCATCGGCAGGATGCTGCTGGTCGCCGCGACCAACAGCCCCCAGCCCACGGCCGGGCCGATGCTCGCGGTCGCGCACCAGGCCACCGCCATCGGCAGCAGCACCACGATCACCCACGGCGCGAAGATCTCGGTGAGCACGCGCGCCACGCGGTCCGTCGCGGAGCGGGCGGTGTCGGTCTCGGGTGCTGCGTTGCTCATGGGGTCCTCTGACGCTCAGGTTGGGGCGCCAAGGAGTCTCACACACCCATCACCCGGTGCGATCGGACGGCCGGTAGCGCAGGAGCAGGTTGCCCGAGCGGAACACCGTCACCGCCCCGGCCGTCAGGTCGAGCCGCTCCCCCAAACCCGCGAGCATGCTCCGGCCACGCCCCAGCAGCACCGGGTGCAGCAAGACCCGCAGCTCGTCCACCAGGCCCTGCTCCAGCAACGACACGGTGAGCCCGGAACTGCGTTTCAGGCGAAACCGACCCTGCGACCGCCTAGTGGGTCAGGCGCGTTTGGCCTGGTCTTCGGGGTTGTCGAGCATTTCGATCAGGCGGTCGCCGAGAACCTCGGGGATGACCCGGGCCGCCGAGCGCGCCGCGGCGGCGTTGAGGGCTGATTTCACCAGCGGGCGCAGGCGGTGGAGGACGTCGCTGTAGTACGGGACCTCTTCCTCCGTCGGCACCGGGCGGGTCAGCACGTGCTTGCGGACCATCTCCACCAGGTGGCCCGCGACGTGGTCGATGTCCTGCTGGAGCTGTTCGGCCAGGTCGAGCACCTCGCTGAGCGGGACGCCGAGGCTGACCAGCTCGGTTCCGGCGTCCAGCAGCTGCGGACTGGGCGAGACGAAGCTGCGACCGCGACGCTCCAGCAGACCCAGCTCGATCGCGCGCTTGACGTTGTGGGGGCTGAGCTGCTTGCCGAACTGCCTGCGCAGCTCGGTGGTGGTGACGGCGCGCGGGGCTTCATCCGCCCAGGACTCGCCGACGACCTCTTCAAGTCCAAGCACGTCCCCGAGGCTGCGACCGGCCTCCCACGCCGAGAGCATCTCCTTGATCTGCGCGAACGCGTAACCGCGCTCGAGCATGTTGATGACCAGCCGCAGCCGGACCAGGTGCGCGTCGGAGTAGATCGCCGTCCGCCCCTGCCGCCGGGGTGGTGGCAGCAGTTCCCGGTCCTGGTAGACGCGCACGTTGCGCACCGTCGTCCCAGCTGCCCGAGCAAGATCGTCGATCCGGTATTCCGCCACTCGACGAAGTCTAGTTCCTTCGAACACCGCCGGAGGCGCACCGACCGCCGATCGTGAGCGATTACTCGTGATCACCGTCGACGTAGAACCAAACCCCGCCCTCCTTCTTGAAGCGGCTGTTCTCCGTCAACGTCCCCTTCTCACCCGGCAACCGGTAATGCGCCCGGAACCGAACAGTCCCCTCCGAATCGAACGGCCCACCACCGCTCCGATCCAGAATCTCCAACTGCACCCACCGCTGCTCAGGATCGAGCTCGACGTCGGCCGGCCGAGTATCGGGATGCCAAGAAGCCAACAAGTACTCAACATCTCCAACAGCAAAAGCGCTGAACCGAGACCGCATCAACAGCTCAGCGGTCCCAGCCCGCCCCTCCCCAGAAATCACCCGACCACAACATTCAGAAAAAGGCTCACCAAGCCCACAAGGGCAACGCTCAAAACCACTCACCCCACCACCTTCTCATCACCACCCCCGAACGGGTCTGCCGCACAGGGGTCGTGAGTGCGTAAACCGGCTGGAACCGGCTTTCGCACTCACGACCCC
>NZ_JBSFBZ010000050.1:0-56732 GCF_053593195.1 Saccharopolyspora sp. NPDC002376 | reverse complement strand
GACGCCCCGCGAAGTCCACAACGAGTACCTGAACCGGCGGCAAGCAGCATGAAATAGCTATCAAGGAAGCTGTCCGGAAAACGCGAGGCGGCCCAAACCAAGCGAACGATCTCCAACGGGAACCGCTCGCATCGATCTTTGAAACCCCAGGTCAAACCCCCCAAAAACACCAAGCCCTGTCACCGGCCTCCCGAGCCGGTCCCTCTTGAGGCGGCGTCGAGTTCCAGAGTTGTTTCCGAATCAGCACGTGAGCTGTCACCGGCCTCCCGAGCCGGTCCCTCTTGAGGCGAGCGGACTTCCGAAAGCTCAGCGGCGGGCACCGCCAGCTGTCACCGGCCTCCCGGGCCGGTCCCCCTTGAGGCACCGCCGAACCATCGGTACTGATCATCATCGCGCCCAGCTGTCACCGGCCTCCCGGGCCGGTCCCCCTTGAGGCGCGTTGATCAGTGCGTCGGTCTCGCGGATCAGGTCCTCTGTCACCGGCCTCCAAGGCCGGTCCCCCTTGAGGCGCGTAGGCCTCATCCAACGGGGCAGCGGGAACGAACTGTCACCGGCCTCCAAGGCCGGTCCCTCTTGAGGCAAGCTGCTGATCGTGGTCTGCAACGCGGCGTGCCACTGTCACCGGCCTCCCGGGCCGGTCCCCCTTGAGGCCGTCCAGCCGTTTTGCAACTCGTGATCACGACCGGTCCAGCTGTCACCGGCCTCCCGGGCCGGTCCCCCTTGAGGCGTCAGGTACGGGACGGTGTCGTGTCCGAGGGCGGAGGCTACTGTCACCGGCCTCCCGGGCCGGTCCCCCTTGAGGCGCGACCTGGTTGGACGCGAGGTAGCGGCAGGCGTGAAACAGCTGTCACCGGCCTCCCGGGCTGGTCCCCCTTGAGCAGTTCACTGCTGGCCATGCAGAAAGCGGGGCGGGCCACCCGTGGCTGGTGACCCGCCCCGCTTCCTTTATCGGTTCGATCAGACGTCGAACGCGCCGTCCTGGACTCGCCGGACGAACGCGGCGAACGCCGCTCCGTCGATGTCCAGGACCGGGCTACTCGCGCCGAGCTTCGTGTCCCGGATACCGGCACGGCCCGGCGCGAAGCCGATCTCGACGCAGTTCTGGTTCTGGATGCTTCGTGAGGACTTGCGCCAACTTGCGAAGTTCATGGGCGTCCACCTGCGCTGTCTTCTGGGATTGTGCTTGGGCTCAGTAGCTCTCGGCTACCTCCAGCACCATATCCCTGGATGCCACCGGATCGAGTGCAGCGCCAACCAGACGACTCCACAGGCGGTTGTACAGCTCGACATCCTCGCGACCGTCGAGGTACTTCCCATCGTGGTGTTCTTCTATGTACACGAATTCCAAAGGCCCAGCATTGCCGGGAGCCTCCACACGGAACGCCGTGAAGGACTGGCCACGCCCGGACGGATAGGTTCGCGCGTCGAACGGCAGGATCTGCAACTGAACGTTCGGCAGCTCCGCGATCTTGGCCACGTGCTCCAACTGCTCCTGCATGATCTCAGGGTTGCCGACCAGCGTGCGCAACGCCGATTCCGAAAGCACGAAACCGATTTCCGGCGAGTCTGGTCGGTTGAAGATCTCCTGTCGCTCCTGTCTGGCACGTGCAACTGCGTCGAAATCAGGTGCCATCACCTGCGGCACAGCCTCGGCGTACATCGCGTTCAGATACCGGGGCGTCTGCAGCAGGCCAGGCAGGAACTCGCACTGATAGTGGTTGATCGTCGAGGCGTCGGCTTCGAGGTCGACCATCATTCGGGCGTACTTGTGGTAGATCGCCCGGTAGCCCGTCCAGCGACCTCGTTGCTCGCTGCCCTTGGCCAGGTCCAGGTAGAAGCTGCGGTCGACGCGGACGCGGACCTTGCTGGCGTAGAACTCCACGAGCTGTTCCAGGACTTGGCGTTTCAGGCCGGTTTGGCCCGACTCCAGGCGGCTGATCGTGCTTTCCGCTTTGCCGATCGCACGACCGGCCTCGCTCAGGTCGCAGCCGGCGTCTTCGCGTAGGTGTCGAAGCTCGTGTCCAAGCTGGAGTCGACGCACTGTTGGTGTCGGCATGTTCGTCAGCCTTCCACGCTCCAGGCAATCAGCGGAGAGATCTCACCCGATCATGTAACTGCCCAGAACGCAATTGCGTTGCTACGTTGATGACGTACCGAACGGAATTGCATCGAGACCCGAAGGGCAACATCAAGGGTCGGATTCTTCGTATCACCAGCGTTGATGTCGCCAGTGATGAAAATCTGAAGATCTTGCAAGTTGCGTTTTGAGGTCTCGTCGGCGCCGGCAAGCACCCCCAGGCGAGCCGGTTCCCCGTTGGGTACTGCGGTGCCTGGTGGGCGTGGCTGCCCCCGACTCCTCACGTCCGCCAGGCACCGCCCTAGGACTTCCCTTAGCAGAACGGACTTTTCGATGAAGACCTCCACTGCACCGGTCTCCCGAGGATCTGCGGCCACCTCTCCCCCGGCCGTGCCGCAGCCTCGGGTGGGAGAGGGGTCGGCCGCAATTCCCCCGACCCCATCTGGCGGCCACCCCTCTCCCAACCTCCCCGCACGGAGCCGAATTCAGTCCGGCATCCTGGTTCAAGCCCGCGTCTTCGGCGAACTTCTGGAAGGTCGCGTGCTGCCGCACGACACCTCCACCGTCGGCCGGTTGCCGCTGGTACCGGTCCGGTTCGGCGAGTTCTGCTGCATTCTGCTGCCCAGTGATCTGTCCATCGTGGAGAGTCCTGGGGCAGCGGGCTGAGGACGTCGCCCGACGCGACGCAGCCCCCTCCCCCTGCGGCACGCGGCGACATCCGGATCGCAGACCCGACCGCACCTGCGATCCGGACGCGGGGCCGGGACCAACGTGGCAGCTCCCGGCCCCGCCACGAAACCAACACACGCCAGAAGCACACCGCCGCCTTCACTGAGGCCACCACAAGCCACCCATCAGTCACGGCGGCATCGACAGCACACTTGGTTGGGCGGCACCAAACACGCCGATCGCGGGCGATTCTCCTGGATACGCTTTCGGCGAAAGGACTTTCGCCGCCCGGCCCCGGTCAGCGCTTGCGGGCTACTCCGCCGAGGAAGTTCTGCTCCGCGTCCGTCGGTTCCGTTAGGCGGGGGCCGTCGGGCCACCAGTCGAAGAGGTACGTCAGGCCTGGTTCGATCATTTCCAGGCCGTTGAACAGCGCTTGGATCTCGTCGTGATTCCGGGTGTGGCAGTCGCCCATCATCGCTTCGAACTGCGCCTTCACTTGTTCCGCCAGCTTCGCTTGGGACGTGCCATCTTCCGGGTTGTAGAGGTGCGAGATCGCGAGGAACGAGCCCGGGGCCAAGGCTTCGATGTAGGTCGAAATAATGCCCACCGGGTCGCGGTCGGTCGACACGTGGTGCAGGGTGTTGCCGTAGATCAGCGCCACCGGGCGACTGAAGTCCAGGGACTTCGTCACCGCCGGGTTTTCCAGGATCTCCACCGGCTTTCGCAGGTCCCCGAGCTCGAATTGCGTGTACTCGTTGTCGACCAGCAGCGCTCGGCCGTGCGCGACGGCCGACGGGTCTATGTCGAAGTAGACCACCCGCGCCTCGGGGTTGATGCGCTGCGCCTCCTGGTGGGTGTTCGCCGCGCTCGGAAGGCCCGAACCCAGGTCGAGGAACTGGTCGATGCCAGCCTGCCCTGCGAGGTAGCGGACCACGCGGATCAGCCAGTCCCGGCACTGCCGCCCGACCTGCACCGCGTCCGGGGCGATCTTCTGGACCTCGCGCAGCACCTCGCGGTCCACCTCGAAGTTGTCCTTGCCGCCGATGAAAGCGTCGTACACCCGCGCCATGCTCGGTTTGGAGGTATCGATCTTCGCCCTGTCAACAGCTGCCATGGTCGAATCCGCTCGGTCCCAGATGCGTTGTTCAGGACAGCGTAAAGCCGTTCGGGCAGTCTCCACACCCTTTTGAGGAAAATCCTGTTCCCGGTCAGCCTGGGTACGGCCTGGCGATAAAGAGCCGTTCTCTTTGCAGTCCCGCACTCGGCAAGGGCGGGTAGGCGGCCCGTCCGGTGCGGGGCGGTGGCCGGTCAGTCGTCGTTGCGATCGGCAGCGAGCCGTGACGACCGGGCTGGACTCGTTGCGCGAGCGGGCCCGCAACATGCTGCTGCAGTCCAATGCGCGGCGGGCGTTGGAGGTTCATCGCCGCCGGTGCCACCGGGGTTGTCGGCCGCTGGGAAGTCGAGGACCTTCCCACGGCCATGTTCGTGATCGTTTTCCACCACTACCTCAACTCCGGCTACGCCGACCCGGCGAGCGCGCCGCGGGCCGCGCAGCTGTGGATGCTCGACCCGCGCCGTCGTCATCTATCCGGAATTCCTGAAGAACTGGCAGCCTTTTCGCTGACATCGACCCAGCCTGGCTCGCTCACTGGGCCGGATTCACCTACCAAGGCGGGTAGTTCCTGCTTTCCTCTGCCCTTCAGCAACCGTCCCGGTAACGCCAGGTGTTTGGCCAGCAGGCCCGGAGGCTAGTTGTCGGTGTCCTCGGTGATCTCAGACGCGCACGTCGCCGGTGTCGCCGTGTTGCCCGAGCCCTTGGCGACCTCGCTCTTCTCCAGCACAATCCGGCACGTGACATCACCGCTGGTGCCCTTGACCGACATGGTCACCGGACCCAGACCCTCAGCGATGTACGTGCTGGATGCGGGCAGTTGCATGGTTTCGGTGACCCCACCGGGCGAGCCCGGGAACTTCATGGTCACCTCAGCGGTCCCGGTTCCGCCGACTTCGAAAGCAACCTCGTAGGTGTAGCTCTTCGTACCGCAGGCCGAGAGCGGGAGCAGCAGCAGCGGCAACGCGAACAAAATCTGGCTCTTGTGACTGATCCGTGGGTGGTGTGAGCTGGGGTTTTGGGCCCGGAGACGGGGGCACGCCGTTGCTTCGTCTAGGTTTCTGGCTTGTCGAAGGTCAGGAACCAAGGGGACGGAGAAACGGCGTGCCGGATGCCAGTTTATGGCGTGCTCTGTTAGGGGTCGACAGGCGCACGGTGATCGAGGGTGTGGAGTTCGACGAGGACACCGAGTCGGTGGTGGTGCATGTGCGTCCGCGCAAGCGCGGGCGGTCCGCCTGCGGGCGGTGTGGGCGCCGGTCTGGGCGGTATGACCGGGGTGAGGGGCGCCGCCGGTGGCGGGCCCTGGACCTGGGGACCGTCCAGGTCCGGCTGGAGGCCGCCGCGCCGCGGGTGCGCTGCCGGGAGCACGGGCCGACCGTGGCGCGGCTGCCGTGGGCGCGCCACGGCGCCGGGCACACCCTGGCGTTTGATGACACGGTGGCGTGGCTGGCGGTGCGGTCCTCGAAATCGGCGGTGTGTGAGCTGATGCGGATCGCCTGGCGCACCGTGGGTGCGATCCTGGCGCGGGTCTGGGCCGACACCGAGGCCCAACTTGATCGGTTCGCGGGGTTGCGGCGGATCGGGATCGATGGGATCTCCTACAAGAAGCATCACTGGTATCTCGCGGTCGTGGTCGATCACGACACCAGACGGCTGGTCTGGGCCGCACCCGGGCACGACAGTGCGACATTGAACCGGTTTTTCGACGGCCTCGGCGAGCAACGCTGTTCCGAGATCACGCATGTCTCGGCTGATGCGGCCCCAGTGGATCGCCGAGACCGTGGCCCGACGCGCCCCGAACGCGATCCGCTGCGCCGACCCGTTCCATGTGGTGGCCTGGGCCACCGACGCGCTGGATGCCGAGCGGCGGCGGGCCTGGAACGACGCCCGTGCCCTGGCCCGCACCGAAGGAAAGCGCGGCCGCGGGCGCCCCAAGACCGACTCCCCGGCCCGCCCCGGGCACGACAAGGCCCGCAAGCTCAAAGACTCCCGCTACGCACTGTGGAAAAACCCCGAAGACCTCACCGAAAACCAACAGGCCAAGCTGGCCTGGATCGCCACCACCGACCCCCGCCTGTACCGGGCCTACCTGCTCAAAGAAGGACTCCGGTACGTCTTCACAGTCAAAGGCGAGCAAGGCAAACAAGCCCTCGACAAATGGGTCGGCTGGGCCCGGCACTGCCAGATCCGCGTCTTCATCGACCTCGCCGGCAAAATCACCAAACACCGCGCCACCATCGACGCCGCCCTCGAACACGGCCTGTCCCAAGGACTCATCGAGTCCACCAACACCAAAATCCGGCTCCTGACCCGCATCGCCTTCGGATTCCGCAGCCCCCAAGCACTCATCGCCCTGGCCATGCTCGCCCTCGGCGGCCACCCACCCACCCTCCCCAGACGAACCTGACACCCACAGAACCAGCAGAAGAGCCCGAAAACCCGACCCGCCGTCACCGGCCTCCAAAGCCGGCCCCCTTTGAGGCCCTGCGGATCGATGCGCATCGCACGCCGCCCCGCCATCGTCACCGGCCTCCAAGGCCGGTCCCCTTTGAGGCCCGTCAGGGATGGGCACGATGGCCCCGCGCTGGCGGCCCTCGGCCCGTCACGGCACCTCGGTACAGAGGAGCAGGGCGCCGTCGACTGGCCAGGACACCACCACCCCTCGGGGATGGCCGTTACGGGCCTCCAGCAGCACTGTCCTTGTACCTGTTCGTGTGATGAAACAGGTGTTCGAGGCTGGGAGAGTGGGGGTATGGATGTGATGGCGTTGGTTTCGGGGTCGGGTGTGGACGGTGTGGGTCCACAATCGACGATCGCGGCCTGCTCGGATGAGGAGCTGGTTGCTGTGATCAGCGAGGCCGAGGCTGTGATGCGGGCTGCGATGGCGCTTCAGGTGCGGGCTATCGCCGAGGCTGAGGATCGGGGGATTCCGGCTGCGCAGGGTGCTCGCAAGACCGAGACGTGGTTGCAGGAGAAGCTGAACATCGCCGGCGGCGAGGCGAAGACTCGTGCGTTGGTGGCGCGGATGGCGACCGAGCACACCACGCTGCACGGGGTTCCGATCGCTGCGGAGCTCCCGGCCACCGCCGAGGCGATCGCCGCTGGCGCGATCACGGTGGCGCATGCGCGGGTGATCATCGATGGTGTTCGCCGGATGGCCCCGGTCAGCACAGTGGCCGAGCTGGCGCAGGCCGAGGCCATGCTCGCCGGATACGCCCGCGACTATTCGCCGCACCAGCTGGCGAAGCTGGCGGAACGGATCCGCTGCTACTTCGACCAGGACGGCGCGTTCCGCGACGAGGAAACCCAGCACACGTTGCGGGAGTTGCACTACGGCACGGCCGCTGACGGGATGACCGTGATCAACGCTCGTCTCGACCGCGAAACCGGTGCGAAGTTCCGCGCCGTCCTCCAGCCCCTCGCCGCACCGCGCCCCGCCGAGGACGGCGAGCCCGATCCGCGGAGCCCAGGACAGCGCAACGCCGATGCTCTCAACGCGCTGCTGGACATCGCCATCGCCTCCGACCGACTGCCGCGATCCGGTGGTCAGCGCCCGCACATCGCGGTCACCATCGACTTCAACGACCTCACCCGCGCACTCCGCGCGACTGATGGAAATGGCCTGCCGGGCACGCTGACCGCGACCGGCCAACCCATCACCGCCGAGAACGTCCGCCGGCTGGCGTGCGATGCGGAGATCCTCCCGGTCGTACTCGGCAGCGACAACCTCCCCCTCAACATCGGCCGCGCCGAGCGCACCGCCCCGCCCCACCTCCGCGCCGCGCTGCTCCTGCGCGACGACACGTGTGCGTTCCCGGCCTGCGACCGCCCGCCGGGCACCCCGGACGCGCACCACATCGATTCGTGGATCGACGGTGGCCCCACCGACCTGAACAACCTCGTGATGTTGTGCGGCCACCACCACAGGGCCATCCACAGCCAGCACTGGACGATCACCATCGACGACGGCCACCCGATCTTCACCCCACCATCCACAGTGGACCCGTCACGACGACCACGACCAGGAGGCCGCCCCACCGGCACCGACCACAACACCCTCCTCCGCCAAGTGATCCCACGACCATGCCAACCGGAGGACGCACAAACCTGCGCCTGAACCGCCCACCCCGGGCGGACACCCCCGCACGCCCACCCCAAGGCGACGCGAGCGGTCAAGCGCGAACACCCCCACGCACACACCACTCGCATCCCAAAACCGCAGGTCACGAACTGAATGCCAAAGATGTAAGATCGAAGACAACCACGGGAGCGATCTCCAACCAGAACCGCTCGCGACGATCTTTGAAACCCCAGGTCAAACCCCCCAAATACCCGAAGCCCTGTCACCGGCTCCCAGAGCCGGTCCCCCTTGAGGCGCGAAGGCCTTTGCCGGTCACGCTCATGAGTCGTTGCTGTCACCGGCTCCCAGAGCCGGTCCCCCTTGAGGCCAACTGCAGCTCGTCGTCGATCCAGACCGCGGCCAGGCCTGTCACCGGCCCCCAAAGCCGGTCCCCCTTGAGGCCGATCGCGCTCGACCCGAGCTTGCCATTCCTGGTCCGCCGGCTGTCACCGGCTCCCCGAGCCGGTCCCCCTTGAGGCACGTAGAGCCCGATCAATGCCCTCGGGTCCATTCGCCGTTCTGTCACCGGCTCCCAGAGCCGGTCCCCCTTGAGGCGCCTTCTCGATCTTGATGCCAGCGGCGAAGATCACGGTGCTGTCACCGGCTCCCAGAACCGGTCCCCCTTGAGGCAGGATCGACCGCGGCGGATAGGTGTCGGGCATCGCGTCCTGTCACCGGCTCCCAGAGCCGGTCCCCCTTGAGGCGTAGCCGAGCTTGGCGAGGATGGCGTTGGTGGCTTCCTGTCACCGGCTCCCCGAGCCGGTCCCCCTTGAGGCTGATTGGTCTTGTCGCTGGTCCACAGCGTTCCGTCCTTGTCTGTCACCGGCTCCGAGAGCCGGTCCCCCCTTGAGGCAGGTCTCTGTGGCTGCACTGGTTCCTGCGTGGTGAGTCCTCTGTCACCGGCTCCCAGAGCAGGCTTCTTCCACCTCACCTACCCCGCATCTCTGCAGGGTCGGAAAAAGCAGGAGAAGCGGGGCGGGCCACCCGTGGCTGGTGGCCCGCCCCGCTCTTCTTCCTGTTCGATCAGCTGCCGAACGTGCCGTCCTGTACTCGGCGGACGAACGCGGCGAACGCCGTGCTGTCGACGTCCAGGATCGGGCTGGTCTCGCCGAGCTTCGTGTCCCGGATTACAACGCGGCCCGGTGCGAAGCCGATCTCGACGCAGTTCGCGTTCTGCTCACTTCGTGAGGACTTCTGCCACCCTTCGAACTTCATGGCGTGATCCCCTATCCCGTGATGCCACCGGATCCAGCGCCGATCCGATCAGACGCGACCACGCGCGGTGGTAGAGGTCCACGTCATCGGAGGCGTCGAGGTACTTGCCCTCGTGATGCTCCTCCAGATAGACGAACTCGAGAGGACCTGTGGTACCTGGCGCTTCGATGCGGAAGGTCATGAACGACTGGCTTCGCACTGAACCTGCGCCGGGCTTCGCCTGACAAAAGCCCGTGAGCACTTCGCGCCGCTGTAGCAACCCACAGTGCTCACGGGCGATGACCTGCGGAAGCGATCCGCTGCGAGATCAGAGCTGGGAAGACTTTCCGCCGTGTTGCAGGTAGAGCCATTCGCGTTCCCAAGTGCGCATGCTGACTCGGCGGGCGAAGCCTTGGGTTCCCATGATCAGGGCGAAACAGGCCAGTTCCGTGACGACGAGGGCGAGGATGGCGGCGAAGATCGCCGAGGTCACGATCGAACCGCTGCTGGCGGGCGGCGGGACGCGGTTGCCCGCTTCGTCGACCCACACGGTCACCGTTTCGCCGGCCGAGGCGTTGGTCGGGACCTGGACGGTCGCGCTGTGCGCGTGGAGGCCGATGCGCCATTTCGCGACCGCGGTGAAGCTGAGCGCGTCGTGGCTGTAGACCTCGGAGACCGGGATCTGCATCTCCGGGTCGGTGGTCAGCACCGCATCCACCGGGCGGGTCGTAGCCGCAGATTCCGCCGCGCGCTGGGTCAGGCCGCTGTGCAGCGAGAAGCCGAGCATGCCCGCCACCGGGATCGCGATCAGGGCCACCATGAGCAGCAGGACTGTGATCGCCGCTGCCAGCCGGTCAATGGGCCTGCGCAACGGATTCCGGTTCACACCCAGCGCGTTCACCAACCATGCTGCGTGCGCTTTCAGCGCCGCGACCATGCCAACCTCCAGAGTCCGGTGCACCCTGCGCCGCGGACCACCATCACGTGGTCGTGCCCCGATGGATGTGCGCGGCAACCTCCAAGCGAAGTATCCCTTCCGACGAGATCATTGTTATCACAACGTGACCGTTCATACACCAAGGGTGGAGCAGATCACGTTTTTCGCAATCCGCATTCCCATTAACGCCGGACAATTCCGGCATTTCCGCGGCTCAGGGAGTGGTGAAGGACCGGATGTACCCGTCGAGCAGCCAATAGGCGCTGAGCAGCAGGGCAACCGCGAAGACCCCCACCAACACCCAGCGGAAGACCCGGTGGCCGACCGGTGGCCGGACGTTCATGCCGCCTCCAGGGACCTGCGATCGGCGGTATGAATGGGAAAAATTCCGTTACCGCTCATACCGCTTCCGCCTTCTTCTCGTCGTTGCCGAGCGGAAAACCACTGCGGCTCAGCAGCCATAGGAACGGCGCGGCCGGGGTCATCCGGTGCCCGGGCCGGGTTCCGGTCACCGAGGACACCACGAAGAAGCGGACCTCGGCGAAGTCCCGTTCCGCTGCGAGCACGAAGTTGTCCAGGCCCGCGGTGATCAGCCATTCCCGCACCGAGCCCGCGCACAGGTCGGACGCCCACGGCAGGTCGGCCAACAGATCCGCTTTGACCACGGTGACCGCCAGCGCGCGCTTGCCGGTTTCCACGCCGTAGTCGCGCAGCCGCCGCGCCGTGACGTGGTAGACCTGCTCCGGATCACCGCTGGCCGGGTGGGCTTCGACAAGACGCGACTCCAGGGTGCTGCCGAGCTGGTCGCGCACCCAGCCGATGGTGAACGGGTCGATCACGAACACCAGCCCGCCGGCGTGATCGAGGAATTCCAGCTCGCTGTTGTCCTCGCGGTCCTGGAAGAACTCCCCCGCCGCGTCGAACAGGTGCAGCAGCGCCTTCCCACGCGATTTCACCAGCTGCGCGGTGATCGCCGAAGGCAGTTGCCCGGCCGGTGTCTTGGTGGTGTTGGCGCCGCTGGTGACCAGCTGTTCGCCGTGGTGGAGGGCCTCCCGACTGATCTCGTCGAGGAACTCCAACCGGGCGCCGTCGGCCGCGGCCAAGTCTCGCAGCGTCACGAGTCCCACGTGCACCAACCGGGTCTTACCCGCCGATACCGGGCCGAACACCGGAATCCGGACGTCGGTGACTGCGCCAGATCCGCCACGCAGCGGCCGTTCGCAGCGCTGGCAGAGCGCTTCCAAACGTCGGGACGCCCGCAGCACCGTCGTCGGCAGACGTCGTCCGCAGCCGCAGGTCCGCCACACCGCGCCGAGCAGTCCGGGGCGGATGTCGCGGTGCACGGCCTGGCACCCGCTGCATCGGTAGGCCGGCACGGACGTCACGTGGTAGCAGGTCGGGCAGCTGGCGCTGGCCCCGCGCAGTTTCCGCACGGCGGTGTCATATCCGCGCATGATCCCGATCGCCGCACCCCAGCCGAGCCAGCCCAGCAGCAGCACGACAACGCTGAGGACGAGAGCTTGGGCCGCCCCCAACAACCCGCCGGCCAGGAAAGCCGGTGTCAGGAAGAGGGTGACCACGACACGCACCCAGCGTTGCGCACCGAGCTGTCCGGGCCCGAACGCCCACCGCCAGATGCGCGCGACCAGCCCACCCCAGCCGCCGAGGATCGCCGTCAGATCGCGCCGCCACTGCGTGACCAGGTATCCCGGCCAAGCCCAGTCGCGAGCGAACGGACCTTGCGGGGCGCGCAGTCCAGCTGTTCCTCTGACGACATCGTCAGGCGTGGCCAGGACCGGCCGTTCGGGCCCGCGGCCGAGCAGCGTCAACAGCGCGATGACCAGGGCCGTTCCGAGACCACCGAGCACCAGCAGCGGGGACAAGGCCGTGGCCACCACGGACATCAGCAGCAGGATGAACACCCCGGCGATGGCCAGCCCCGCGAACAGGTACGGCATTCACCGCTCCCGTCTGCCGAACAGCCGCCGCGCGACCTGGCGGGTGCGGGCCTGCTTCGGCTTGCGCTGAGCGGTTTCCTTCAACCACTCGTGCCACGCCGCGGCGTGGTCGGCTTCCACGCTGCGCAGCAACTTGCTGACGCGCCGGTAGTCGGTCTGCTTGTGCGCATGCATCCAGGCCTCGAGTTCGCGGTCGAAGGCCGCGCGCACCGTCCCGGTGGCCTCGTCCGACCAGGCCGCCACGAACGCCAGCATGACGGCGCGATCCTGCCGTTCCGTCGCGATGTTCTCGTCGTTCCACACCGCGGGCAGTTCGCGGATCAGGGTCTGCTGGAGCGGTTCGCCGCTGTTGACCGCCATCTCCGCCGAGACCTGCGGATCGGTGTCGAGCAGCGCCTCGACGATCTTCCCGGCGCGCGCGGCGAGCACGTCTTCCGCGATGTCGCCGGGATTTCCCACTTCGGCGCCCTTGCGGCGGTAGTTGGTCAGCCAGACGCGCAGACGGCTGTCGTCCTCCCACCGCTTGCGCAGGTCCTGCCGGTCGCCGATGTGGTGGCTGAGCCCGCGCAGCACATCGAGGTAGCGCCCGGACACTTTGGACTTCACCAGCACGCCGAAAGCTCGCTGCGCCACCGCATCCGACACCGAAGTGGACGGCATCTCGGCGAGGAAGTCGGACAGTTCCACCAGCGTGGGCGCGGAATCGCTGAACAGCGCGTCGAACACCGCCTCACCGGTCCCGGGCCGTTCGGGCGCGCGCATCAGCTCGCGGAAGGCCGCGATGGTCTCCTTCCGCGCCGAACCGCCCGCAGCCACCGCAGCTGCCGCGATCGCGCGGTCCAACGGACTGAACGGGTCAGTGGCGGTGCGGGCCAGCAGCCGCCACCAGTGTTCCTTGATGGCCTTGGAAACCTCGTCCGCGCGCGCCCCTTCGAGTCGGCGCGCCAGCACGTCGCGCAGGAGGTCGACGAGCTCCGGACCGCAGGGCCAGCGCGTCGGGTCGACCCCGGTGTTCGGGTGGTGCGCCCACCAGTCCGCGAACCGCCCGGCCGCCTCGTTGAAGTTGCCCAGCCGGGGCCGCACGTCGAAGCGGGCCGCGGTGCGCAGCAGCAGATCCATCCGCTCCGGAAGCACCGCACCAGCCGCGGATTCCACCATTGCAGCGGCCTGATCGGCCTCGTCCGGACTCCACGTACGGGCCTTCAGCGGAGCCCGGTTGTCGGCGGGTGTGCCGCGCAGGATTTCGTCGATCTCCGCGCGCAGCAACGCGATTCGCACCTGCCCGGACTGCTCCAGGTCGGTGTCGGCGAGCTTGGCCAGCACGGGCATGCCCGGCTCGGAGTCCAGGACCGCGGTCAGCACCGGATCCAGCACCTCCTCCGCGGACACCGCTGGTGGCGCCGCCAGCCATTCGGCCAGCGCCAATGCCGGTTCCGCCCCGGTCACCGTCTCGTCCAGCGCCAGCACCCCGGCGGCCAATCGGTCCGCGGTGTTCGGGTGGTCCGCGCTCCGGCCGCGGGCGAACTGGTGGGACAGCTCGACCGCGTCCACCACGTCGTAGGGGTCGGTGTTGAGGAAGCGCGGGACCCAGTGCCGCGCGGAATCGCTGTGCTCGGCCTTCCGGTACTTGCCGGTTACCAGGTTGAACACCGCGAATTCGGTGTGCCGCTCGGGATCGGCCAACGAGCCCGCCCAGTCCGGGTGCAGCGCGAGCACTTCCTGCGCGCTGAACTGCGGGTTGGTCGCGAACACCCGGAATCCGACCTGCAGCGCCCGCTCCTGCGGCAGCAGCAGCGTCGCGGCGGCGATCCAGCGCACCACCGCGTCGGTGTCCTCGCTGACGAACACCACGCGCGGCGCGCCCTCGTCGTGCACCCGGTCGATCGCGGAATGCACTGCGAGCAGCCAGGATTCACCGTCCTTCTGCCCGCGCACCCACTCCCGCAGGGCTTCCACACCGAGCGGCCCAGCCTCGGGTTCGGCGGACACAGCAGGGCATTCGGTGCTCGACGCGGGCTGCTCGACCCACCACGGCGCGCCCCACAACTGCGCCGGTCGGATCGGCCCGTACAGCTGGGAATCGGTGGCCACGAGCGCGTGGGTGAACTGGTTGCCCTCCCGCACCCCACCGGTCTCCGCGCCCAGGTAGATGCCGCGCGCGGTGGCGTAAACCCCGTTGTGCACGTGGACCAGCGACGGCGGGTACTCCTCGACCGGACGCTGCTCGCGCATCCACCCGACCGGCGCCTCGTACAGCGCCGAGCGCTGCACCACGCTCATCATCTCGTCGGTCGTCCCGGGCGAAACCGCCTGGAACTGGAACCCGGCACCGCCGCGCAGGCCCTGACCAGGACTGCAGTCGGTGTAGTACAACGAGTGGAATTCCCGCGCGCTCATGCTCGGCTCCGATCGATGACCTTGAAGTTGCTGAGCAGCCACAGCAGTGGTTCGTCCACGCGGAACGGTCGCACACCGGCCGGGTCGATCTGCTTGCTGCGGTAGTCCGGCTCCGCGCCGAGCGCCGACACCGCGAAGTAGCGGAACGTCCGGTAGTGCGCCCGCAGGTGGGCGTCGATGTCGTCGGCGCCAAGCTCGGCCAGCAGCGCCCGCAGGTGCTCGTCGGCGTCCTGACCAGCGGTTTCGTCGTATTCTGGGCCGGTTCTCGGTGGGTTCAGCAGCGGGTGGTTGGCGCCGAGCATCCCGAAGAACGCGTCGATCTTGGAGAACACCACGGCGATGGGCGTGCGCAGCTGCTTGCCGTCGCCGAGCCCGGTGCTGGAGCGCAGCATCTCGGTCACGCGGTTGACCACGCTGATCGGCGGTTCGGCGTCGCGGCGACCGACGTCGGGCACGGCGATCCGGTCCGCCGCTCCGGGCAGCTGGAACGGGTCGAGCAGCACGATCAGCCCGTTCGCCGAGGTCAGGTAGGCCTGGCTGTTGACGAACTCCTGGCTCGTCATGTCCTCACCGGCCGCGTCGTAGAACGACAGCGTGGTCGTCTTGTGCACGCGTCTGCCCAGCTGGACGCGCGGTTGCCGCCACTGCACCACCAGCGGGGTCCGGATGCCGTCGGCGGAGCTGGTGGTGGACTCGAACAGCGACTGGTCGTCGAACAGCGCCTGCTCGTAGCGCTCCAGCCACTGCGCGGTGCCGACCCCGGCCTGCTCGCCGGCGAAGGAGATGTCAGCGTCGAAGCGGCGGCGGATGTTGTTGCGGAGCTCGTGCACGAGAACCGTGGTGTAGACGGTCTTCCCGGCGTTCTTACCGCCGACCACACCGATCAGCGGGCTGTCCCCGTCGGCGAAGTTGGCCGGCAACGGCGTGTGGCACACCGGGCAGGCCCGAATTCCGCTGCTGGTCCCGCAATCCGGGCAGTCAGCCTTGCGCGGAGTGCGCCCGAAACGACTCTGCGCTTCGAAGGTCGGTCCAGCCATCCCGGAGAACCCGGTCAGCCGCTGGCGCTCCGGATCCACCGACTTCTTGCACTTCTCCCGCCCGGGCGCGGGCCGACCGGTGCACTGGAAACGCAGGCTCCCCACCGAGAACTGGTGGTAGCAGTAGGGGCACGCGACCTTGGCCATTTAGTCTTCCCTGCGCTCGTTGCGTCCTGATCGAGGCGGTCCCGTTCCGCACCGGGACGACCGCAGTTTCCATTGGAACTGTGATCCCCCGTGCCTGGGTTTTGCAGTTTCAATGGAAACTGCGGATTTCCGGGCCGCTCCGGGAGAGCACATTAGGACACCTTCAGCTGCGAAACGGGCGGATCCACCAACTCGATACCGGGCGTTTGCACGAAGCACCGCAACCAGAAGGGTTTCCGCCGCGGCAGGTCCACGATCACCTCGGCAGTGCCGTCGATCCGGTGCACCTCGCGATGCACGACGGCCCCGTCGTCGGGTCCGAGCGGCATGACCCGACCGGGCGCGATGACGACGACGATCGAACACTCCGGCACCGAATGGTCGCTGCTGAACACGATCCGCGCGGTGCTCGCCCCGAACAGCCGATTGCGCCGCTCGACCTGGTAGTTGACCTGCGCGGCAGGCCCGCAGACGGCCAGTTCGCTGGGGTTGGAGCGGCCTTCGCCCTCACCGGTGGCGGCGATCGAGGTGACCTGCACGCTCGCCTCGCCCGGCCCGGTGTCGATCCGGCAGCCGCCTTCGGCCTGGTACTGCTGCCGCGTCAACCGCCGCGACCCGTCGCCGACCGCGGCGTTGGTCCAGCTCACCTCGGCCATCCGCACGCCGTCCGGCCACACCCAGGACAGCACGAACTCGTTCCCGAAGTGCCGCCCTTCCAACGAGGTCACGGGCGGCAACGTCGGAGCGACCCGCGCGGCGTGGCGCACCGCGACGGCCTCGGCGCTGACCTCGGTTCCGTCCGCACGTCGGTAACGCGCCGTCAACAGGTAGGCGCAGTCCATCTTGGGGTCCACAGTCGAGTCGCGGAACGACGTGCTCCCGATGGTGGGCACGGAAACCTCACCGGACTCGTCCCGCCGCACCACGTCCACGCCGATGGCGTCCCGGTGCAGCTTCCACTGCCCTTCCAGGGCACCACCGCGAACCGCCAGCCGCACCTCGTGCACCGGCGGCAGCACGTCGACGGTCGCGCCTACCGGCCGCGACCACGCCCCTTCGGGCTCCGCGGCGAACACCGCGTACCCCGCGGTCACCCCGGCTGCCGCCGCGGTGTCCACCACGGCGGTCTCCGCCCCCTCCGCGACTACGTCGCCGTCGGCGGCATCGCCGGGCTCCCGCCCGGCTCGCCGCACGACCCGGTACCGGGTGCGCCCGTCGTGGTCGGGCTGCGCCCTCCACGACAGTCGCACCCCGAGGCCTTCCGGCTGCGCCGTCAGGTCCGCCACCGGGCTCACCGGGATCCGCAGCACCTCCGACGCTATCGCGGCGTCGTCGGCTGCCAACCGCGCTGCTTCCGCCAGCTGCCGCCGCGCTTCGCCTTCGGCTCCGCGCTCCAGCGCGCGATGCGCGGCTTCGCGCAGCGCGCGCACCTGCGCCGCGTGCCGGTCGACGGCCGCTTTCGCGGTCGCCGCCTCCTCGGCGTCGGCGATGCCCGCCAAGGCCTGCTGGGCGGACACCAGCTGCCCGTCCGAGAGCAGTTCGGTGACCTTGGCCAGGCCGCTGACCTCGACCTTCGTCGCGCCGGTTTCGCTGAGCACGCTCACCACGACCTGCCGGGCTTCACCCTCCTCCAGCCCGGACTGACGCAGCACGCGCAGCAACGCCCCAGCCGGAGCACCGTTCTCGCGAAGCCTGCGGACGTCATCGAGCAGGTGGTACAGCGCCAACAAACGAAGGTCCGTGCGCCCAACTGCGGTGTTCACCAGGCCGAGAGCTTCGCGCGCGGCTCGGTTACCCGAACGCCGGTTCTCCCGATCCACTGCTGCCTCAACGGATTTCGCACTCAATCCGTCCGGATGAGCTGGAGTGCTGCGGAATTCGGTGAGCAGCGAGTAGCTCTTGAGCTTGCCGTGCAGCAGCTCGGGAATGCCGGTGACCTCGGCGTCCGTCAGCAGTTCCTTCAGCCGCCGGAACAGGGTGTCCGGCAGGCCCGAGATCTTCGGCAGGTCCAGCGGGGTCGCCGTCTGCACGCCAGCCTTGGCCAGCGCCTTGTCGACTTCAGCAGGGGCGAGCTGACCGAACGCCTCACGCATCGCCTCCAGCTGACCAGGGGTGATCAGCCCGACTTCGCCGAAGTTGGTCCTGAGCATCTGGGCGAGTTCGTCGATCTGTGCCTGTCCTGCCGCTGCCCGGTCGTCGTCCCGCGCACGCCACCACGACATCCGCTCCATCGCCTCGCCGTGCTTGCGGCGCAGTTCCTCGTCCTCGCGCAGGAACGCCTTGTAGACGCTGGTGGTGAAGCTGGACTTGGCGGTGGACTGGGCGCTCTTGTTCCAGTGCGAGCGGACCTGCGACAACCGCTGCACCAGGTCCGCGTCGGAGAAGTCCAGCCCGATCGCGTACCGGGTCAGCAGATCGTCGGGTAATCGGCCGCTGCGCCCCCGCAACGGCCGCACCACTTCCCGTTCGTACACCTTCGGTTCGAAGGGGTGCATCGCAGCCCGTCTCTGAGATGGGTTCTTGTTGAGGCTCAGCCGGAAACCGTAATGCCGGCGATCTTCTTCGCAGCTTCCTCAACCTCTTCGTCGCTGCGGACGCTGACCCGAACCTTGATGTCCAGCGACTTCCCCGTGGACGGTTCGGTGGCGGTCAGCTCGAGCAGGCCCTCGTCGTCGACGGTCATGCGGATGCTCACCGGGGAACCGATCGGCATCGGCGGCAGTCCGTCGATGAGCCCCTTGCCCTCGCTGATCTCCTTGTTCTCCGCCAAATCCGGACCCGCGACCACCCCGGACTGCTCGTAGAGCTCGATGCTCACCCCGGTCTGGCCCTCCTGGACGGTGGCCGTCTCCAGCGTGCGCTCCTCGGTGGGCAGCGAGTCGTTCGCGTGCACCATGTGCTTGACGATGTGCTGCAGGGGCTTGCTCCGCCAGTCCGGGTCGGAGGAGTCGACGACCTTCACGCCGAAGGCCTTGGGCAGCACGTTGCGGGTCTGCTTGGCGGCCAGGTTCTCCAGTGCCTGCACGGAAATACCAGTCTGCTGAGCCACGTTCTGCACAGCCTCGGACACACCGGCGGATCCGTCCTCCGACGCCTCCCGGTGCAGCACTCGTCCGAGCGCGTAAAGCGCGGCGCCCTTGGCCACGGCCAGGTCCGGGTCGTGCAGCTTCGGTTCCCAACCGAACTCGGCGCGCAGCCGCTCGGTGACCGCGGGCATCTTCGTGGCACCGCCGACCAGCAGCACCTCGTCGATCTTCGTGCCGGGTTCCTTGGACTCCAGCGTGGCCAGCGTGCGCTTGACGATGTCGACCGTCTTGTCCAGCAGGTCCTGGGTCTCGGTCTCGAACTGCGCGCGGGTCACCTCCACCCGCGCGCTGACCCCGGCACCGCGCAGCGCGACCGCGCGGGATTCCGCCTTGGACAGCTGCTTCTTGGTGTCCTCGGCGGTGGTGGCCAGCGACTGCAGGAACTCCTCGTCGTCCTCCACCTCGACGTCGTCGGGAGCCTGCTCCTGGAACTTGGCCAGCAGGTGGTTGCGCAGCCGAAGGTCCCAGTCCGCACCGCCGAGGTGGTCGTCGCCGTCAGTGCACACCACCACGATCTCGTCGGTGAACACCCGGATCACCGTGGTGTCGAAGGTGCCGCCGCCCAGGTCGTAGACCAGGATCGTCTTGTCGTCGGCCCCGGTGGTGGCCTCGTAGTGCAACGCGGCGGCCACCGGCTCGGGCACGATGCCGATCACGTCGAGCCCGGCGATGGTGCCGGCCTGCTTGGTGGCACTGCGCTCCTGCATGCCGAAGTACGCGGGCACGGTGATCACCGCGCGAGCCGCCTCACCACCGGTGTGCGCGGCGGCGTCCTGCGCGAGCTGCTTGAGGATCAGCGCGGAGATGGATTCCGGGGTGTAGGTGCTGCCGTCGAACTCGAACTCGGCGTCGCTGCCCATCTGCCGCTTGATCAGCGACACCACCCGGTCCGGGTCGATGATCGCGGAGTTCTTCGCCACCGAGCCGACGACCACGTTGGACTCGTTCTCGAAGAACACGACCGACGGGGTCGTCTCGCTGCTGTCGGTGTTGCGGCACACCGCGGGGCGGCCGGTCTCGTCGACGTAGGCGATGGCCGAATAGGTGGTGCCCAGGTCGATGCCGAACACCTGCAGATCGCCGTCAGACATCAGCGCTCATCCCCTCTGCTCGCGGGCTGTTCTCGGTGGTCGCGCTCCAGCGGTACACGTGCACGCGCGCGGGGACGGTCACGCGGTCGGTCGTGGTGTCGAGGTAGCCGTCGGAGACCACGAGAGCGATCCGCTCGTGCTGCTCGGGTTCCTCGGCGGGCAGGGTTTTGACGGCCCGGTGCTCGCGGGCGGAGAACTCGGCCCCGACCTCGGGCCGGATCGGCGCGCTGCCGCAGCGCTCCAGCGCTTGCTCGGCGCTCAGCGCGAAGGATTCGAGCAGGTCGGCGACCTGCTGCCGGGTGAGCTCGGGCGGCAGGGTGCGGGCCTGGTGCAGCAGGTCCTTGCGGAGGTTCTGCAGGTCGGTGGTGATCGGGCGCAGCAGCAGGTTCTGCTCCCCGGCGCGCAACCGCTCCACCTCGGCGTGCAGCTTGTCGATGACCCGTTCCCGCGCGGCAGCCCGGTCGTGGTGCTGACGCAGTTGTTCGGTCAACTCCGAAACCGCTCCGGCGATTTCGGCGACCGGGTCCGGCGTTTCTTCCGCGCTTTCAACCGGTTCGGGAGTTTCGGCCGTTTCCGGTAACTCAGCGGCGCCGCCCGGCGCGGTGGCCGCAGCCTCCTCGCGCTGGTCGTCCTGCCCTGGTTCGTCGCGCATCGCTTCGCCCGCCTCGCTGCTCACCGTCGTCGCACGGGTGACCGGATGATGATCACCAAGCCTAGCCCGGCCCCACCCGGACCTGAGCTGGATTCACCGATTTCGACGTTGCAACAGCGAGAACGGTTCCTGTGAGCATTTCCGCTGCTCACGGCAGGTGACCTGCAGGGCTGCGGCGGTCGGGGCGATGACCACCGCAGCCCGCGTGCTCACCGCAGGGCGAGCACGTCTTCGGTGAACAGGCGCGGAGCCAGCCGCACGCCGTCGGCGAAGTTGCGCTCGACCTCGGCGATCTCGTCGGGGTTCGGCTTCGAGTTGGTGCACGTCGGCCCGGCGCTGGCGCCCGACATCAGGTCCTCGCAAACACCGGTGCGGTTGTCCGGAAGCCCGAGGATGTGCCCGAACTCGTGCGCGGCGATGCGGATCGTGTCGTGCCCCTCGTCGACCGCCTGACGCCCCATCCACACCGTGCCCTCGCCGAGACCGCGCATCTCGGTGCGCGGCCAACCGTCGTCGGCGAGCACCACGACGTCGGCGGCACCACCGTTGGCCGGCTCGAACTTCACGTTCTGCACATTCTCGTTCCACACCTTCGCACCGGCGTCCACCGCGTCGCGGAATTCCGCGGACTGGCCCGCGTCGTAGGTGACCACCCGCACGTTCTCCGGGGCGGCCGAGGCCACCACCGGAACTCCCAAAGCCAGCATGAAAGCGATGAACAAGCCGACAACGGGCCGCAGCGTCCTGGGCAGGATCATCTGCACCAACCTCCCTTAGCCGTCCGGATCACGGTCTTTGGCGAAGGTATTGCGGCCGGTCATCACCGATGCCGAGGTGGCGTAGAAATGCCACTGCGCGAATTTGCCGGATAACGGGCGGAAAAGCCGTGGACAGCAATTCCGGCACCGAAATCCGACACGCCGCCCGCGTGTCGTACTGCCCGGTTTTCGCAGGTGCGGACCGCTTTTCTCAACCAGCCGGGAAAACGGGCAGCTGCACCAGCCAGAACAGCGCCAGCTGCGCGACACTCGAACCAACCGCAGCGTTCCCAGGAGGCAGCGAGATGGTCGACGAGCTGGAACCCATGCCGACGGACTGGCAGCAGGCGCTGGCGATCGCCGCGCACCCGGACGACCTGGAGTACGGCTGCTCCGGCGCGGTCGCCGCCTGGACGGCATCCGGTCGCGACGTCGCCTACCTGCTGGTGACCCGCGGAGAGGCAGGCATCGACGGCCTACCTCCGTCGGAGGCTGCGCCGCTGCGCGAACTCGAACAGCACGCGAGCGCCGCCAAGGTCGGGGTCCACACGGTGGAGTTCCTGGACTACCAGGACGGCGTGATCGAGTACGGCCTCCAGCTGCGCCGAGACCTGTGCCGCGCCATCCGCCAGCACCGACCAGGCCTGGTGATCACCCTCAACCACCACGACACCTGGGGCCCGGGAACCTGGAACAGCGCCGACCACCGCGCGGTCGGCCGAGCCGCCCTGGACGCGGTCGCCGACGCCGGAAACCGCTGGATCTTCCCCGACCTCCTCGAACAGGGCTACGAGCCGTGGCAGGGCACCCGCTGGACAGCCATCGCAGCGTCCCCAACCCCAACGCACGCGGTGGACATCACCGACCACCTGGACCAGTGGGTCGCCTCCCTAGCGGCCCACCAGACCTACCTGGCTGCCCTGACCGACGAGCCCCCGGAAACCCACGCTCACCGACTGGTCCACCAGTTCGCCCACCACCAATCCCCCCACTTCAAAAACCACCCCTGCGCAACCTTCGAACTGATGTGACCCACATGATCACCGAGGCGTGTTCCCGGTGCTGCACTGATCGACTCAGCAAAAAGCGAACGGACCGTTCGCCTCTGTTGGTGAGGTGAACGGTCCGTTCGCTTGCTTTGGCGGGGGGCTCAGCCCAGGACTGGGAGGCCGACCGCTGCGTCGACTGCGATGGCCACGAAGAGCAGGGCCAGGTACGAGTTCGACAGGTGGAAGAGCTTCATCGGGTTGACGGCCTTGCCGTTGCGCACCGCAGTGTGCAGGCGCTGCGCGACGATCAGGAACGCCGCTCCGGCCAGCACCGCGAAGGCCACGTATACCCAGCTGGTCACCGGGACCAGCAGCAGCGTGCAGCCCACCGTCGCCCAGCTGTAGGCCAGGATGCGGGCCGACACCTGCCGGGTGGTGGCCACCACCGGCAGCATCGGGACTCCGGCGCGGGCGTAGTCGTCCTTGTACTTCATGGCCAGCGACCAGAAGTGCGGCGGCGTCCACAGGAACACCACGCCGAACATCACCAGCGCGGGCCACTCCACCTTGCCGGTGACCGCGGCCCAGCCGACCACCACCGGCATGCAGCCCGCAGCGCCGCCCCACACGATGTTCTGCGGGGTCCGGCGCTTGAGCACCAGCGTGTAGACGAAGACGTAGAACAGGATCGCGCTGGTGGCCAGCACCGCGGCCAGCAGGTTCGCGCCCGCCCAGAGCACTGCGAAGGACACCACGCCGAGCACGATGCCGAAGATCAGAGCGTTGCGGCGCGGCACCTCGTAGCGCACCAACGGGCGCTTCTTGGTCCGGTGCATCACCGCGTCGATGTCGGAGTCCGCGACGCAGTTGAGCGCGTTGGCGCTGCCAGCCGACATGGCGCCGCCGAGCAGCGTCACGATCACCAGCCACGGCGACGGGATTCCGCGCTGAGCGAGGAACATCGCGGGGACCGTGGTGACCAGCAGCAGCTCGATGACGCGCGGCTTGGTCAGCGCGAAGTAGGCGGCGACGACACCGCGCCGACGCCCGGCAACAGGCGCGGCTTCAGCGGATGCGGAGGCGGACTCGTGTGTTGCTGTCATGAGGCCGGCGATTCCTCCGCGGTCCGGGTCTGCGGCTCGGTCAACGGCTTGCCGGCCATCCGCAGCTCGTGCCAGTGCGTCACCTTGCGCTCGGCGAAGAACGCGCCGAACGGGATGGTGCCGGCCAGCAGCACCAGCAGCATGCGGCCGATCGGGACGCGCAGCTGGGTCGTGGCGACCACGGCGACGAGCAGGTAGACCATGTACAGCCAGCCGTGCGCGACACCGATCCGGAAGGTCCAGTCGGTCCCGAGCTGCTGCGTCGAGGTGCCCTCTTCCCACAACCCGACGAAGTGGCCGTACTTGAGCACCATCGCGGCGCACAGAAGGATCAACAGCACCGCGGTGACGTACGCCATGATCCGGTAGAAGATCAGCACACCAGGCTTCACGCCAATACCCTCAATCCCGCCTCATGCCTAGAAAGAACGGTGTCAACAGACCGTACGCCACGCGAAACCAACGCCTACGCCGGACCTCAGCCCGAGTGGCCCCGCCCACCATGCGCGAGCCCCCTATGACCGGTTTGCCGCAGCGGAACTCCAGCCCACCCAGATTCCGGGAACCCGGACTCATGCGCGGCCGGACTGTTTTCGCAGTTCAGGGCCCATGAGCACTTTGGAGTGCTATGGCGACGCAAAGCACTCACGGGCTCTGACCAGGCCAAACGACTGGGGTCAGATCATCCGGTAGGCCTTGGCGACCAGTTCGAACGAGTTCAGCTTGGTGTCGCGGTCAGGCACGTTGGCGGTCAGCATCAGCTCCTGCACACCGGTGCGCTCGCGCAGCTCGTCCAGCCCCGCGCGGACCGTCTCCGGCGAGCCGTAGACCGCGTCGTCCAGCCAGCTGTCGACGAAGCTCTGCTCCAGCTCGGTGTAGGCGTACTCGCGCGCCTCCTGCCGGGTCGGCTGCTTGCCGGGCATGCCGCGCCGCAGCCGGAGCATGCTCAGCGCGATCGGGCGGACGATGTCCAGCGCTTCCTCGTCGGTGTCGGCAGCCACCGCCTGGACTCCGATCAGCGCATACGGCTCGCCGAGCACCGAGGAGGGCTCGAAGGACTGCCGGTACAGCTCCAGCGCGGGCAGCGTGTTCTGCGCGCTGAAGTGGTGCGCGAAGGCGAACGGCAGGCCGAGCTGACCGGCCAGCTGCGCGCTGAACCCGCTGGAACCGAGCAGCCAGATCGGCGGCACGGGCCCGTTCGGGACGGACTGGATCGCCGCGTAGGGGTGGTCGATCGGGAAGTCGTCACCGAGGAAGGCCATCAGCTCGCCGAGCTGCTGCGGGAAGTCGTCGGCGGACAGCGGACCGCTGGTGCGCCGCAGGGCGCGGGCGGTGGCCTGGTCGGTGCCGGGAGCGCGGCCGATGCCGAGGTCGATGCGCCCGGGGTGCAGCGCCTCCAGCGTGCCGAACTGCTCGGCGACGACCAGCGGCGCGTGGTTGGGCAGCATCACGCCGCCGGAGCCCAGCCGCAACGTGCTGGTGTGCGCGGCGAGGTGGGCGATCACGACGGCCGGAGCGGAGCTGGCGATACCGGGCATGCCGTGGTGCTCGGCGAGCCACATCCGCTGGAAGCCCCACTCCTCGACCCGGCGGGCCAGCTCGGTGGTGGTGCTCAGCGCGTCGGACGCGCTGTGCTGCACGCCGACGGTGGACAGGTCGAGCACCGACAGCGGCACCGGCGAATCGCCGCGCGCAACGCCCCTGATCTGATCGGCCTGGTCAGCGGTCGCGCTACCGCTCTCGGCGCGCTCCGGAGTCGCATTGGTGTCCATCGCCACGTCCAACCACCCAACCCCCGACCTTGTTCCCACCTGTGCCCGCGGTTACACACCCCCAAGGAGCTCCCGAATACCCACCCGAGAATTTCTCGGAAATCCCCGGATCCCGGCGCTGGGCACAGCACCGGTCCGGCACCGGAGAACCACAGTGTCAATTGCCGCCGTAGGTTTCAGTCGCGACTGAACACAGTTTCAATTGAAACTGTAAATCCCACCCACAACGGATCACAGTTTCAATTGAAACTGTGATCCCGCTGACCGCGAGCGTCTCGGGAAATGGCGGGAACGGAGACCCGGACGGGATCAGGCGTAGGTGACTGCTTTGTCGGGCTGGGTGATCTTCGGCCGGGCTCGGCGGGTGAGGATTGAGTCGCGGATTTCGCCGGCCCGGACCGCTCCGTTGGACAGCAGCGACGAGGTCAGTCCGTGGGTGTGCTCGGTTCCGCCCTGGAGGTAGATGCCGCCCGGAAGATCCGCGATGGTGCGCAGGCGGTAGTCGCGCTCCACCTGGAGACGCCCGTGCTCGTCGCGCTCGCAGTCCTGCGCGGTCTCGCCGAGCAGCGGGAACGGGTCGCGGGGGCGGCATCCAGTCGCGTACACCAGCAGGTCGGCGGCCAGTTCCACGCGCTCCCCCGACGGCAGGAACTCGACGGTCACCGCCACCCCACCGTCACCAGCCGCGACGTCGCGGACCCGGGAGGCGTTGAGGATCCGCAGCCGCTCCTCACCGCGCACCTTCTCCTGGTAGGAGCGGGCGTAGAGGTCTTCGATGAGGTCCAGGTCGACCACCGAGTAGTTGGTGTTGCGGTGGTACTCCAGCAGTTCGCGGCGGACCTCGGGTGAGGCGGTGTGGAAGTCGTCGACCGCCTGCGGGTCGAAGATCCGGTTGGCGAACGGGCTGTCGTCGGCCGGGCTGTAGCCGTACCGGCTGAACACCGCGCACACCTCGGCCGCCGGGAACGTCCGGTGCAGGTACTCGGTGACCTCCGCAGCACTCTGACCAGCTCCGACGACCACGCAACGACGCGGCGACTCGGTCAGCCCGTCAACGCGGTGCAGCAGATCGAGGTTGTGCCACACCCGCTCCCCGCGCTCCACCCCGTCGGGCAGGCTCGCCTCCAACCCGACCGCGAGCACGACGTTGCGAGCCCGATGCACCTCCAGCTGCCCGCCAACGCGGACCACGGCTTCGAAGAGCTCACCAGAACGGTGCAGTTCAACGACTTCAGCGTCGTAGCGCACCGAGTCGGCCACGCGCCCCGCCGCCCACTCCAGGTAGTCGTGGTACTCGACGCGGGTCGGGAACATCGTCTTGTGGTTGATGAAGTCGACCAGCCGCTGCTTGTCGTGCAGGTAGCTCAGGAAGGAGAAGTCGCTGGCCGGGTTGCGCATGGTGACCAGGTCTTTGAGGAAGGACACCTGCATGGTGGCTCCTTCGATCAGCATCCCCTGGTGCCACCCGAATTCGGGCTTGCGCTCGAAGAAGGCCCCGGAGAGCTGGTCAGCGGCGGGTGCGGTGCGGTTGTGCTCCTCCAGCGCGATCGCCAGCGCCAGGTTGGACGGTCCGAAACCGATCCCCAGAACGTCGTGGACTACTTCCTCGCTCGATACCGCAGACACGTTGTCCCCTCGCCTCGCTGGTGCCCGTTCGCGGGCACGCGGATTCGCCGGCGCGAATCGAGCGTTCGCGCCGGATCCCGGTCCACGTCCGTCAGTCCCGGTCGTGGTTGTGCTTGTCGTGGTATTCGGTTTCGGCCAGCCCGTACTTCCAGTAGCCGATGGCGAGAACAGACTTCGCGTCCATGCCGCGGTCGTTGCGCAGGTGGCGGCGGATGCCGCGGACGATGCCGGACTCCCCGGCGACCCACGCGGAAACGTCCACGTCGGCGGGCACGTCCAGCTGTTGCACGGCGTCGACGAGCTGCTGCGAACGTCCGGCCGCGACGCCGTCGCGGTGCAGCCAGGTCCACTGCAGGTCCGGCGAGCATTCGACGTGCTGCTGCTCGGTGGCGCCGCCGATCTCGACGAGCACCTGGCCGCGCGCGGTGGACGGCAGACCTTCGACGATGTTGGAGATCGCTGGCAACGCGGTTTCATCGCCGACCAGCAGGTAGTAGTCGGCAGCCCGGCAGATCTTGCCGCCGGGGCCCATCACGCCGAGGTGGTCGCCAGGCCGGGCGTTGCGCGCCCAGTTCGAGGCCACGCCGTGCTCCCCGTGCATCACGAAGTCGACGTCGAGCTCGCCGCGGCCCTCGTCGTAGCGGCGGACGGTGTAGGTGCGCATGGTCGGGCGCTCGTGCAGTTCGGGCCAGCGGTAGCGGCCGGTCTCGGCGTCCAGCGTCGGCAGCACCGGTTGCTGCTGGCCCTGCTGCGGCACGAAGACCTTGATGTTCGGACCGTTGTGCTGGTCCAGGAAGCCTTCGAGCTCTTCGCCGCCGAGGGTCACCCGCCGCATCGAGGGGCTCAGCTCAGAGGTGCGCAGCACCTGGAGATTGCGCGCTGGGGGCCGGCTGTGCCGGACTCGGTCCGCGGTACCCATCGACCATGCGTTCCTTCCTGTCCACCAACGACCATGTCAGTTAAGGCAAGCCTAACCATAGATCCACCGATTGTCTTCCCCGCGGTGGCTCAGATCTCTCAGCGCCCCGCCGCAACCGGCTGTCGCTCGGGTGCTTTTTCCTTGATGCGCAACGCAAGCACCATCCCGACCAGCGCGAATCCGGCCGACACGAACATCGCCAGGTGATAGCCGTCAATGCCCGGCGAACCGGCCAGCACGCAGGCGGTGAGCGCCACGCCGAGCGCGGAGCCGACCTGCCGCTGCACGTTGAACAACGTCGACGCGCCACCGGTCGCGGACTTGCTGATCGTGGCGAAGGCGACGACCTGCAGTTCCGCGGAGGCCGCGCCGACGAAGAACCCGGTGAGCAGCTGCACGAACGCGGCGAACCAGAAGTCCCCCGCGCTGATCGCGTTGAGCAGCGCGAACGAGATCGCCGCGCCGAGCATGGCGGTGGCGATCACCCGGCGCGCACCGAATCTGCGGTGCGCCCAGCCGACCAGCTGGGAGGCGACCATCAGCCCGACCGCCTTCGGCAACGTCACCAACCCGGTTTCCCAGGCCGACGCGCCCAGTCCCTGCTGGAACATCAACGTGAATCCGTAGAGCGTACCGAGGAATCCGGCCACGCACACGAACAGAATCAGGCTCGCGCGGCGGAACGAGGAGTCGCCGAGCAACCGCAGGTCCAGCATCGGTTCTCGGGCCCGCAGCTGGGTTTTGACCAGCAGCGCCAGGCAGATCAACCCGGCGAGCCCGGCGCCCCAGACGTGCGGCGAGCCAAGTCCGCTCCGCGCCACCGATTCCAGCGCGTACATCACCAGCCCGAGCCCGGGCGCGGCCAACGCGAAACCGAGCACGTCGAACCGCTTCTCCCGGGCCTCGACGTGCTCGACCAGCCGCAGCACGCCGAACAGCAGCGCCAGCGCGCCGACCGGCACGTTGACGTAGAAACCCCAACGCCAGGTGAGGTTCTCGACGAAGAACCCGCCCAGCACGGGTCCGAGCGCCGGCGCCACCGCGGTCGGCAGCAACAGAATCCGGGACAGCCGGATCCGCCGCTCCGGCGGGTAGGCGCGGAACAGCATCGTCAGCGCGACCGGGCTCATCACCCCGCCGCCCGCGCCCTGCAGCACCCGCGCGAGGGTCAGCTGGGTCAGGTCCCCGGCCAGCCCGCACAACGCGGATGCCAGCACGAACACCCCGAAGGCGCCGAGGAAAACCCGTTTCGTGCCGAACCGGTCGCCGAGCCAGCCGGACACCGGGATGCACACCGCGAGGCTGACCAGGTACCCGACGTTGACCGCCGAAGTCGCGCTGGCTGGTGCCGAGAACTCGTTGGCGATGGCGGGCAGCGCGACGTTGACGATGGTGGCGTCCATGCCGTTCATGAACATCGCCGCGACGTAGCAGATGCAGACCGCCGCCTGGGGGCTCACCTGGCGAAGCATGGTCATCAGCGCGCGGGCCGCATGTCGGTCCAGTTCACCTCGATGTGGTCCACGCAGGACTCCCGGTCAGCCGGGCCGTGCGCGACGCTCCACCCGGCGGGCACCGCGATCGCACTCGGCCACAGCGAGTACTGATCCTGATCGTTGATCAGGGCGTAGTACTCCGCGGCCGGATCCTCGAACGGGTTACTCATCCTCGTCCTCCTCCAGTGTCACCTGAACACGCGGCCTGAGGGTGGTGCCAATTTCGCGAGAAATTGACCGTCACCCGGGTGAATGGCAGCGGCGCGAAGCGCCACCTTGGGGGCGGCGGTCGGGTGAAGGGCTGGCCTTCTCGCGAAATTGGCACCCACCGGCCCGTCACCGGTCCACCTCGACGAGCTCGCGCTCGACGATCGCGGCGATCTCGGCGAGGGGTTCGGGTTGAGTCATGTCCTTGTGCTCGCAGGCGATGTCGTGGTTGCGCACCTCGCCGTCGACGTAGGGCTGCCACATCTGCGCGGTCAGCGACTCCTTCGCCGGGTTGACGGTGGCGTAGAAGAACAGGACGTCGCCGCGGAACTTGTCGTGGTCGGCCTCGTTCTCCAGCACCGCGCAGTTGGCGAAGTTGTCGATGATCGCCGTGATGCTGTGCGGTTCCAGGTTGGCCAGCGCACTGCCCTCCGCGGACAGGATCGCCATCACGTTTTCCCTGGTCAGCGAGTCGCCGTCGATCGCGGTCAGGTCGTAACCGGCCATGTGGAGCAGGGCCTTGAGCGCCTCGGTCTCGGTCGGCAGCTCGTCCCACACGTCCTTCGGATAGGAGTCGAGCATGCACAGGAACCGCACCTCTTCGCCCTGCTCCTGCAGGTGGGTGCTCATCTCGTGCGCGACCACGCCGCCGAAGGACCAGCCGAGGAAGTAGTACGGCCCGTGCGGCTGGACCTGGCGGATGTGCTCGAGGTACTCATCGGCCATCTCGCTCAAGCTCGCCGCGACCGGCTGCGGCTCGGCGAGCCCTCGCGACTGGATCCCGTAGATCGGCCGCTCGTCGTCGATGTGCTTGAGCAGCCTCGAGAACGGCCACGCCAACCCTGCGGCGGGGTGCACGCAGAACAGCGGCGGTTTGCTGCCTTCGGTGCGCAGCGGCAGCAGGATCTCCAGCGCGTCCCGACCACCACCGCTGTGCAGCCGCTCCGCGAGCCCGGCCACGGTCGGCGCCGCGAACAGGCTTCCAACGTTGACCCGCACGCCCAGCGCGTCGCGGATGCGGCCGATGAGCTTGGCCGCCAGCAAGGAATGTCCGCCCAGGTCGAAGAAACTGTCCTCGACACCGACTCGCGGCAGCCCGAGCACCTCGGCGAACAGCCCGCAGAGGATCTCCTCGGTGGGGTTGCGCGGCATCGCGCTGCCCACCGATTCACCCAGGTCAGGCGCGGGAAGCGCGCGGCGGTCGAGCTTGCCGTTGGGCATCAGCGGCAGCGCGTCGACGAACACGACCGCGGCCGGGACCATGTAGTCCGGCAGCGAATCGGCCACGTGCCGCCGCAGCTCGGCGGCATCACCACCACCCACCACGTAGGCCACCAGCCGCTTGTCGCCGGGGGTGTCCTCGCGCACCACCGCCGCGACCTGCGTGACGTCCGGGTGCTGGGCCAGCACCGCCTCGACCTCGCCGAGTTCGATGCGGAAACCGCGGATCTTGACCTGATCATCGACCCGACCCGCGAAGTCCAGCGTTCCGTCGGGACGCCAGCGCACCAGGTCACCGGTCCGGTACATGCGGGAACCGGGCGGCCCGAACGGGTCGGCGACGAAGCGCTCGGCGGTCAGCCCCGGCCGGTTGAGGTAGCCGCGCGCGAGGCCGAGGCCAGAGACGTAGAGCTCGCCGACGACACCGGGCGGAGTCGGTTCCAGCTGCTCGTCGAGCACGTGGAGCCGGGCGCCGGGGTCGGGCACGCCGATCGGCACCGAACTGCCCACCGCGTCGGGATCGCAGTCCCACAGCGTGGAGTTCACCGTCGCCTCGGTGGGGCCGTAGCAGTTGAGCATCTTCCGACCGCGTGCCCAACGCAGCACCAGGTCGGACGGCACCTTCTCCGCCCCGCACAACAGGGTTGCGTTCGGCGGGAGTTCGGTGTCGGCCGGGAACATGCCCATCATCGACGGCCCGATCGCCATGTGCGTGACCTGATGACGGCGGGCGTACTCGGCCAGCGGCTCGCCGGGCACGCGCCGGTCAGCGGGCACCACGACCAGCGTGCCCCCGCTGAGCAGCCCCATGCAAATCTCCCAGAACGCCACGTCGAAGCTCGGCGAGGCGAACTGCAGCACCCGGCTGTCGGCGGTGATGCCGACCCGTTCGGTCTGGGTGGCCAGCAGCTTGGCGATGCCGTGGTGCGGCACCACGACGCCCTTCGGCGTGCCGGTGGAGCCCGAGGTGTAGATGACGTATGCGGCGTCGTCGAGCCGAGGAGCCGGTAGCTGCCAGCTGCCTTCCGGACGATCACTACAGCTCAGCAGGGCTGTTGGCAGCTCTGCCCCGAGGTCGTCGGTGAGCACTAGGCGCGGCTTGGCGTCCTCGACCATGTGCCGCAACCGTTCCACCGGGTACTCCGGATCCAGCGCCAAGTACGCGGCTCCGGCGCGCATCGCGGCCAGCAGCCCGATGATCAGTTCGGCCGAGCGCGGCAACAGCACGCCGACGATGTCGCCCGGCCCGACGCCGTGCTCGGCCAGCAGCCGCGCCTGCTCGGTGACCCGCCGGTCCAGTTCTCGGTAGCTGAGCTCGACTTCCTCGAAGATCAGCGCAATCTTGTCCGGCTCGCGCTCGGCGGCGCGCGCGAACAGCTCGGGGAACGTCCCGGCCGGTTCGATCGAGCCGACCGCATCACCCCAGGTCAGGACCCGCTGCCGCTCCTGCTCGCCCAGCACGTCCAGGCGGCTGATCGGCTTCGCGGGATCGGTCACCGCTGCGGCCAGCAGCCGGACGAAGCGCGCGGCCAGGTCGTCGACGGTCTGCCGGGTGAACAGGTCGGTGCTGTACTGCACCAGCCCGTCGACCCCGCCGTCGGCGCGTTCGCTGAGGCTGAACGCCAGGTCGAACTTCGCCGCCCCAGCCGCCGCAGTGTCCACAGTGGTCTTCAGCCCGGGCAGGTCCGCGGCGACGGCGTCGGTGGCGCCCCAGTAGGCGAGCATCACCTGGAACAGCGGGTGCCGAGCCAGCGAACGCGCCGGGTTGAGCGCCTCCGCGAGCCGCTCGAAGGGCAGCTCGGCGTTGTCGAAGGCGGCCAGGTCGGCTTGCCGCACCCGGTCGACCAGCTCCGCGAAACCGGGCTCGCCAGAAGTGTCGGTGCGCAGCACGAGGCTGTTGACGAAGAACCCGACCAGCTCGTCGAGCGCGTCATCACTGCGACCAGCCACCGGCGAACCGATGGGGATGTCGGTGCCAGCCCCCAGCCGGGTCAGCAGCGCGGCCAGCCCGGCTTGCAGCACCATGAACACGCTGACCTGGTGTTCTCCCGCGATCTGCCGCAACTTCTGGTGCAACTCGGCGTCCAGTCCGAAGCTCACCGAGTCGCCCTGGTGGCTCGCGACGGCCGGACGCGGGAAGTCGGTGGGCAGCTCCAGCTGGTCGGGCAGATCGGCGAGCGCGCTGCGCCAGAACTCCAGCTGCCGACCGGCCAACCCGGCCGGATCGGACTCGGCACCGAGCAGATCCCGCTGCCACAGCGTGTAATCCACGTACTGAACCGGCAGCTCGTCCCACTCCGGCGCCGCACCCCGCACCCGCGCCGCATACGCGGTGGACAGGTCACGCACCAACGGCCGGATCGACCACTCGTCAACAGCGATGTGGTGCAGCAGCACCAACAACACGTGCTCGTCACCGGTCTCGAACAGCACGGTCCGGATCGGCGGATCCACCGCCAGATCGAACCCCTCCCGAGCAACCTCCGCCACAGCAACGTCCACACCGGACCCCGCCGCGGAGGTGCACAATTTCAATGGAAATTGCTGATCATCGGACGACGGAACCTGAACGACGGTCAGCTCCGGGCCGGCGTCGAGCACCAGCTGGCGCGGTTCGCCCAGCTCATCCGGGAAGATCGTGCGCAGGCTCTCGTGCCGCTGCGCGACATCGCCGAGCGCTGCGCGCAGCGCCGCAACGTCCAGATCGCCGGACATGCGCAGCACCAGCGGCAAGTTATAAGTGGCGCTAGGACCCTCTAACCGGTTGAGGAACCAAAGGCGCTGCTGCGCGAACGAAAGCGGAATCCGCTCGGGCCGCTCAACGCGCCGCAGCTTCGGTCGACGCGCAACCGCCCCCAGCTGCTCGGAGAGCCCGGCAACGGTCGGGTGGTCGAAGAGGCTGCGGATGGTCAGCTCAGCGCCGAGTTCGGCCCGCACCCGCGCCAACAACCGCGCCGCCAGCAGCGAATGCCCGCCGAGCTCGAAGAACCCGTCGTCGATGCTGACCTCGCGCACCCCGAGCACCTCGGCGAACAACCGGCACAGCCCGGCCTCGACGTCGTTGCGCGGTTCACGACCCGCGACATCGCCGCCGAACTCCGGCGCGGGCAGCGCGCGCACGTCGAGCTTCCCGTTGGCGGTCAACGGAATCTCGTCAACCGACACGAACGCCGAGGGCACCATGTAACCCGGCAGCCGCCCGGCCAGGTGCGTCCGCAGCTCCCCCGCCCCGGCCTCACCGGCGGTGTAGCCGACCAGGCGCTGGTCGCCGGGCTGGTCCTCGCGCACCACGACAGCGGCCTGCCGGACCTGCGGATGCGCCACCAGGTGCGCCTCAATCTCGCCCGGCTCGATGCGGAATCCACGCACCTTGACCTGGTGATCGGCGCGACCGATGAACTCGATGCTGCCGTCCGGCCGCCAACGCCCCAGGTCACCGGAGCGGTACATGCGGGTTCCCGGCGCGCCGTGCGGGTCGGCGACGAACCGCTGCGCGGTCAGACCACGGCGCCCGAGATAACCGCGCGCCAGGCCCTCCCCCGCCACGTACAGCTCGCCCACCACGCCGGGCGGCACCGGCCGCAGCTGCGAATCCAGCAGGTACACCCGCAGGTCGGGAATGCCACGACCGATCACGCTGCCGTCGCGCCGGGCCACCAGCTCGCGGTCCAGCTCGACGTAGGACACGTGCACGGTGGTCTCGGTGATCCCGTACATGTTGACCAGCTTGGGCATCTCCGGATGCCGCTCGTACCAATCGTCCAACCTGGACAGTTCGAGCGCCTCGCCGCCGAAGATCACCACGCGCAGCGCCAGTTCGCCCGCCGGATCCTCCCGATCGGCCTGGCTGAGCTGGTAGAACGCCGACGGCGTCTGGTTGAGCACGGTCACCTGCTCGTCGACGAGCAGCCGCCGGAACTCCCGCGGCGAGCGGCTGACCTCGTGCGGAACGACCACCAGCCGCCCACCGTGCAGCAGCGCGCCCCACAGCTCCCACACCGAGAAGTCGAAGGCGTAGGAGTGGAACAACGTCCAAACGTCGTTGCTGTCGAACGAGAACCACGGCTCGGTGGCGTTGAACAGCCGGACCACGTTGTGGTGCGGGATCGACACGCCCTTCGGCTGTCCAGTGGAACCGGAGGTGTAGATGACGTACGCGGCGTGCTCGGTGGTCAACGGCCCGCGCTCACCGGGCTTGGGGTCGCGCTGCGAATGCCGGGAGATCTCGGCCTGCGCGGTCGAATCGTCCAGCAGGACAGAGGTGATTCCGGAGGGCAGCCTCGAAGCGTGCTCGGCATCGCTGATCAGCACGGTCGGCTGCGCGTCGCCGACGATGTAGGCGATCCGATCGGCCGGATGTCCGGGATCCAGCGGCAAGTACGCCGCCCCGGCCTTGAGCACCGCCAGCAGCGACACCACCAGTTCGGCCGAGCGCGGCAAGGCCAGCGCCACCAGCTGTTCCGGCCCGACGCCGAGGTCTATCAAGTGGTGCGCGAGCTGGTTGGCGCGCGCGTTGAGCTCCTCGTAGGTCAGCCGCTCCTCGCCGCAGGTGACTGCGACCGAATCCGGAGTCCGCGTGACCTGCTCCTCGAACAGCTGCGGCAGCGTCGCGGTGGGCAGTTCCGGCACACCGGCGATCGGCGCGTTCCACTCGTCCAGGATCCGGGTGCGCTCCTCGGCGGAGAGCAGTTCGATCTGGCCGATCAGCGTTTCGCCAGAGCATTCCGCGAAATTCCCGAGGAAGCGCAGGAATCGCTCGCGGTGCGCGGTGAGGTCGGCCTCGCGGTAGCGGTCGGGGTTGGCGTCGAACTCGAACCGCAGCTGCCCGTCATCGTGGTAGACCGCGACGGTCAGGTCGTCGACCGGTCCGGCGGCGAGGTTGTGCACGATGGCCGGGCTGTCGCCGAACCGCAGATCGTAGTCGAAAGCCTTGATGTTGATCATCGGCCCGAACAGCGGCCGGTCCGAACCCAGCAGCTTCAGGTCGCGGCGCAGGTCCTCGCTGCGGGTGCGCTGGTGCTTGCGCAGCTGACGAACAGCCTTGGAGACCTGCGAAATCAGTTCCGAACGCGTGGTTTCCGCGGTGATCCGCAGCCGTAGCGGCAGCACGTTGACGACCATGCCGGGCACCCGCAGCGCGACCGAACCGAGCCGCCCCATCACCGGCAGCCCCAGCACCACGTCGTCCGCCCCGGTCATCCGGTGCAGGTAGGCGCCGAAGGCAGCGATGAGCGCGTCCGACCAGATCGTGCGGCCTTCCTCGGCCGCCGCGGCCAACTCCGCCCCGGATTCCCCGCTCTGCCGGAGGAAATCGTGCGCGGTGGGCCGCGAGCTCTCGGTCAGCGACACCACGTCCGGCCGGTCTGCGAACTGCTCCGCCCAGAACGCCGTGTCGCGCTCGAACTTCGCCGATTCCCGGTAGTCCCGCTCATCGTCCAGCAACGACTCCAGCGAGCCGAACGGCGACGGGCCGGGGTCCGGATCGCCGTAGAGCTCGGCGACCCGGCGGATGAGGATCGAGAATCCGTAGCCGTCGATGGCCACGTGGTGGATCCGCTGGTACCAGCACCAGCGCTGCGCGTCGAGCTTGAACAGCGCGGCGCTCCACAACCGACCGGCCTGCCCGCGCGTCAGGTCCACCGGTTCCCGCAGGTCAGCGCGCATCCAGGCGAGCGCCTGCGCATCGGGGTCGGCAGCGGCCGAGCAGTCGACGACCGGCAGGTCGAACTCGGCGGGTTCCTCGATGACCTGGCCCGGTTCCGCCCCGTCGTCGCAGATCCGGATGCGCAGCGACTCGGCCTCGGCAACCGCCCGCCGCAGCGCGACGGCGAACCGCTCGGGCTCCACCGGCCCGTGGATCTCCACGCGTTCGGCGGTGTTGAAGATCGGATTCGCCTGGTCAAGCTGTTGGGCGAACCAGATCCCCGCCTGCGCGGCCGACAGTGGCAACTGCTGGTCAGCTCGGCCCGGCATCGCTCTCCCCACGATCAACAAGGCAAGTAAGCCTTACCTTACTTCTCTGGAGATCGGGAGTACATGTGGGGCCGCTCACCCGCGTTCGAAGATCATCAGCGCCGAGTTCTTGTTCGGCAACCCGACCTCTCCCGACCTGCCGAACCCGGCCTTGCCGAACGCGCCCACCGAAGCTCCATTGTGGACGTTCGGTTCGGCCACCACGCGGCGGCAATCCCGGTCGGCGTCCAGCAATCCGCCGGCCACCGCCTGCAACAGCGCTGAACCGACCCCGCGTCCGATCGAGTCCGGCTCACCGATGGCGATGTGCACGCCGAGGTCGTGCGGATCGTACGAGTAGCAGCTCGCGAGCTTGTCCCGCTGCACCCGGTAGAGCTCGAGGTAGCCGACGTCGCGCCCGTCGAGCCCGACGATGCACGGCACCGAGTGCTGCCCGCCGAGCTGACCGGCCAGCTCCTCGTGCCACTGCGCCACCGGCCACGCCTGGTTCCAGTTCACCGCGACGTGCTCGGCGTTCATCCACCGGTGCACCAGCTCGACGTCCGGCCCGCCGTCGCCGCCGACGACCTCCACCGGCCGCAACGACCAGCCCGCGCCCAACACCGGGATCGGCACGCCCGGCGCCTCGGCCGCGCCCGACCAGAGCGGGTTCGGCGCCTCGAACCGAACCGGCTGAATCTGCACTTCACCCGAGTTCGACCGATAGCGCAGGTCAGAACCGTTGAGCACGGCGAGATCGGTCAGCGTCGGACTCTCCAGCCAGTGCTCGACCAACCACGCGGTTGCGGGGTGCGCCTCAGCAACCCCACCCAGCCACTGCCGCAGCACTGCGAGCAGATCGCCCTCGTGGACAACACCACGCCGCCCCAACAACCCGATGACCGCCAGCGGCCCGCGGGTCAGCAGCTCCACCGTCGCGGCGGCGACGTCGCCCTCCCAACCCAGCACCGCGGGCAGCAGCCGGCCCTCGACGTGCGCGGCCAACCAGCGCCGTGCCTCAGCCGCGTCGGACACCGAGCGGGCCACTGCGACCAGCTCCTCCGACAACGCGAGCGGGTCGAACTCGCGCTTCGGCAGCGCGCGCATCAGCCAGTCCACCGGCGAACCGGCGTCAGCGGAGTTGATCGGCGCATCGGGCAGCGCGCGAGCACGCGCATCCGCCGAACAGGCCGCAGCGAGCAGCGCGGGATCAGCGACCGCGACCGGCGCACCGGAGTCGTCGAGCACGTGGATCGCCCCGAAGCCGTGCGCGCCGGTCGGCGAGCTGTACACGACGTCGGCGCCCAGTCTCAGCGCTCCGATGGTCAGCCGCAACGGTCCTTCGACGACGGGGGTGTGCGTCTCCGCCAGCCACCGCCTCAGCAGCACCGACGCGCACTGGTGCGCCTGCCCGGGAAGGTCGACTCCACTCGCCACGCAATGCTCCTCGAACCGGGGAAACGTGAGCGGAGCCTAACCTAATAACCGCCTCAACTGGCAGTGTCAACGAACACCCCTCGTCCGGGGTTGTGCACTGTGGACGAACCGCGTTTTGATCATCCTGCGCAGGACGCTCAACCGAGTGATCGACCATCAGCACCTGATCCGGTGATGATCGTTGTGTCTCGCTGGGCGAACACCGACCATCAGCCCTACTCTCCGAGCTACCGAATCGCCGCACCGCCCGGAGAGGAGTTCACCCATGGATGACGCCGACTCCGTCGTTCCGCTCCGGCCGGGATTCGACATCCAGGTCCGCGGGTTCAACCGCAGCCAGGTCATCGACCACATCGAGCTGCTGGAAGACCAGATTCGGCTGGTCACCATCGATCGCAACGAGGCCGCGCAGCTCAACACCGACCTGCGCAAGCTCTGCGACGACACCCGCCGCAGCCTGGACTCCGCCGAGCGGCGCCTCCAGCGCATCGAGTCCTCCGACACCGGTCTGCCCGTCGCCTCCCAGCGGGTGCAGAACATGCTCTCGATCGCCGAGGAGGAGGTGCTTAACCTCCGCGACCAGGCCCGGCGGCAGGCCGAGATCATCCGCGGCACCGCCGAGACCGAGGCCCGCGAGCTGATCAGCGAGGCCGAGCGCAACGCGACCGAGATGCGCGAGGAGTGCAGCCAGCTGATCGCCGACGTCGAGGAGCGCCGCGCCCGACTGCACCGCGAGCACGACCAGAAGGCCAGCGAGCTGCGCACCCAAGAGCACCGGATGCGGCAGAACATCCGCAACGAGTACAAGCGGATCATCACCGCCGCGCAGGAAGAAGCCGACGCGCTGATCGCCCAGACCCGCCGACAGTGCGGGCAGTGGGACGCCGAGACCGAGCAGATGCGCCTGGAAACGCTGGAGGAGATCAACTCCCAGCAGCACCGCCTGGAGGAGTTGCGCGCCGCGGTGCTGTCCTCGATGGACCAGGCGAGGCGCGTACTCAGCACCTCCGCCGAAGAGCTACGCGCCCCCGCCCCCGCCCCCGCTGCCGAGCCCGAGGCGCGGCTACCGCTCCAGCTGCCTTCGCAGCGCGAGAACGTGCAGACCTACCTCATCCCCATCAACGGTCAGCGCCCCAGCAACAACGGCGCGACCCCGCAGCCCGGACCTGCCCGACAGAGCTGATCGGAGCATCACGTGGAACTGCTCGTGCTGATGTTCGTCACCGGTTTCGCACTGGCGACACTGATCTTCTGGCCGCTGCTGCACCGAGCGACCCGCCAGCTCGGCGAGCAGGAGTCCGCCCCGCGCGGCAAGCACGCACTGCGCGCTCCTACCCCTCCGACGGTCACCCGCCGGACCCCGGAGCCGACCACGCCCACCGAGCCCACCGAGTCCGCCGAGGCTGTCGAGCCCGCCGAGGCGGAGCAGCCCGCGGCCGAAGCTCAGGCCGTCGCACCGGCGCTGCGCACGGCGGAGCCGGTCGAGCTCCCCGAACTGCCCACCGACCTGTACGAGAAGCACTTCGAGGCGAAGTTCAACCGGTCCCGCCAGCGCATCGCCCGGCTCCGGGCCGAGATCAGCAAGGAATAAACCGGTTCCAGCGACTGTTAATACTCAGTCGCCGGAACCGTCGATCTGCGCCCCGGCCAGCTCGCTCTCGCGAGCTGGCCGTTCTAGCTCCTGCTGCTCTCGTCGACGGTCGGCGACGTAGAACGGCGCAGCAGCGAGTACGGGCACCAGCATGCCCAGAAGAATGATCAGAACCGAACCGCCCACGGCCCTCGAAGCCCCGTCCGCAATGGGAAGAATCCACGTCCGAAAGGCCGTGTCGCTGGGCACATCGTTCCGGGTCTAGAAATTCGTTAACGAGTGATCAGTGTGCCCCATGTCACATTTCTGGGCAGCGTTTTTCGTTGTCCCCCAACGGGTTCCAGCGACTACTCGAGGAACCCGGCGGTCGGCCAGGCCTCCTTGATCCACGCGCTGTTCCAGAACATCCACTCGTACTCGGTGGCGCGGGTGTACGCCTCCAACATCCGCTGCCTGGTCTCGGCGTCAGCAGTCGCGGCGACCCGGTCGGTGAGCTCGCGAGCGGTCAGCACCGCCTCGGCGAACGCGTCGTCGGCGTAGGTCTCGATCCACGCCCGGTACGGGTGCTCGGACGTGTCGCCGGTGGACTCCAGGATCGTGCTGCCCACGTGCTGGTACACCCAGAAGCACGGCAGGACCGCCGCCAGCAGAACCGGGTACGGCTCGGTCAGCGCGCACGCGCGCAGGTACGAGGTGTAGGCCAGGCAGGACGGCGAGGTGTCGATCCCGGCGATCTCCTCGTCCGACAGCCCGAACTCGGCGACGTACCCGGCGTGCAGGCGACGCTCCTCGACCAGCGCACCCTGGGCGGCGCCGGACAGGAACGCGGCGTCCTCGGCGTTGTCGGCCCGGGTCGCCGCGGCCGCCAGGGCCTGCGCGAACCCGACCAGGTACCGGGCGTCCTGCACGATGTAGAAGGCGAACACCTCGCGGTCCAGGCTGCCGTCGGCGAGCCCGGTGTTGAACGGGTGCTCGACGATCGCCTTCCGCAGCTCGGCGGTGTGCTCCCAGGCCTGCGCGCAGAACCCGTCGGCGGCCGGGGTGGGAAGCTTGCTCATCGAAGTCCTCTCTCGGGGACCGCGATTTCAATGGAAATCAGACGTGCGATCTCCATTGAAATCGCGGGCGTTGTCCACAACGACCGGCGTGCCGTGGTGCCGACGCGCCGGTGATCCGCGAGTTCGATCAGAACCGCGGGAAGATCACCACCACTGGTGGAAGTGGTGCACCGGCCCGTGGCCGTGGCCGACGTCCAGTCGCTCGGACGCACGCAGCGCCTCGGTCAGGTACTCCTTGGCCTCGCGCACAGCCGTCAGCCAGTCCGGGCGCTGCGGGCGCAGCGCGGCGATGGCGGCCGAGAGGGTGCAGCCGGTGCCGTGGTCGTTGGTGGTCACGACCCGCTCGCTGGTCAGGAACTCGGCGCCCCCGTCGCCGTACAGCAGGTCCACACTGGACTCACCGGACAGGTGGCCGCCCTTGAGCAGCACCTGCTTGGCGCCGAGCCCGGCGAGCCGTTCGGCCTGCGCGGCCATGCCGTCGACCTCGACGAGCTCCGGCTCCCCCAGCAGATCTGCCGCCTCCGGCAGGTTCGGGGTGATCAGGTCGACCCGCGGCAGCAGCTCGTCGCGCAGCGCGCCGACCGCTTCCGGCGCGAGCAGCCGGTCCCCGCTCTTGGCGACCATGACCGGGTCCAGCACCACGTGCCGCGGCGCGTAGCGGTCCAGCACGTCGACCACCGCGCGGATCACCTCGGCGTTGGCCAGCATGCCGATCTTGACCGCGTCCACCCGCACGTCGTCGAGCAGCGTGACCAGCTGCGAGGTGATGAACGCCGGCGGCACCTCGTGCACCTCGGCAACCCCGGTGGTGGTCTGCGCGACCAGGGCGGTGATCACGGACATGCCGTAGGCGCCGTGCGCCGAGAAGGCCTTCAGGTCTGCCTGGACTCCGGCGCCACCGCTGGGGTCTGTTCCCGCGATGGTCAGCACGTTCGGAACCATGACGTCCCTCCGCTAGTACGAGCTAGGTCAGGTTCAACGGGTCTGATCTCAGCCTGGCCGAAACCGGGCACCCCGCGTCACTCGCACCAACCTAACCCGAGAGAGGGCCATCAGTCGATGAGCCCCACCACCGCACCGGCGCTGAGCGCCTCACCGGCCCGCACCTGGTGCCAGAGCGTCCCGGTGGCCAGCGCCGACACCCACCCGACGACCTCGCCGTCCATTCCGACCTCGGCCAACCGGTCGCCGACGTGCACGGCGCTCCCATCAGCGGCCAACCACCGCACCAGCACCCCGCGCACCGGAGCCAGCCCCACCACCGGACGACGCCGCAACTCCGGAAACACCAACTCGGTCATCTGCGCACCCTCCGCAAACAACCCAGGATCACCCCGGCCGTCCGCAGCGACAAGGAGCGCGAAACCGAACACACCCAATGGCCCACGGTCAACCGGACCGAACATGCACATCGATCAGGTCAACGACCTGCGGAAACGGCGATCTACGAGAGATGGCGGCGGAACCACGAGGTCAGGCCGTCGTCCACCTCGCGGGCCAGCGGTAGCTGCGGTGCGGGCTCGATGCCGGGCTCATCGGCGAGCGCATGCGCCAATCCGGGGATGGACAGCAGTTCGGACCGCTCCCCCACAGCGTCGACGAGGCGCGACGCGTCGGCGCGCAGCGGTGGGGCGTCGAGCTCACCGCTGACGACCAGCAGCGGCGCGCGCTCGGCGATGGTGTCCGCCTTGGCGATGAAGTCCAGGCTGTCGGCAGCCCGAGCGGATTCGGCGTCGTAGGAGTACTCGCCCGGGAACATGTCGACGACGGTCCGGATCCGGATGGCGGAGTTCACGACAGCGGCGGCGAAGACGGGAATCCCGGTGTCGGCCAGGATCCGCAGCGCGACGGCCCCACCGAGCGAGCCGCCGAGCACACCGATCGGGCCGTCGTCGACCGGCAGCTGCGCACGGATCGATTCCAGCGCGGCCGGGAACTCCTCGCTCGCCTGCTGGACGAACGGGTGGAACACCGACATCAGCGGATCCTCGCGGAGCAGCGCCAGACCGGCATCCATGCTGCCGTCGACCATGCGCGCCCCGCACATCGGCATGCCGAGATGCACTCGCCACGCGGGCACGTCGTGCATCGGCAGCGCAGCGGCGAACGCGGCGTCCGACCTCGGCGCGTCCAGCATGTGCCAGGTGACGATCAGCGGAGCCGGACCGCCGGTGGCCGGCGGCAACGCGGTGAACGGCACGCCTGCGGCGGTGCCTGTGATCGGTGAGCTCATGCGACCACGGTATGGCCGCGACCACACCCCTGCGCTCGTTTGCGCAGTCAGCGAAATCAGCACACCGGCCGACCGGATCACGCGTGCTCATCACGACCGGAAGCGCAATCGGGGCCCGAAGAACGGACGAAAGCGATCGAATTCACACAGCGAAGGGGCCCACCGGTGGGCAAGGGGACCCTTCGTGGAGGACTAAGCTCGGTGACGATGGAAACCACGACCGATGCTCCGAGCTTCGCCCGTTCCCGGCGGCCCCGCCGACCGGAGGATCCCGCGCGGATCTGGGCTCCGCTGGCGGACCTGACCGAAGCCGCGGTCGCCGCGGCCGGATCCGGGACCGTGGCGATCACCCGCGGCTTCGACCGCAACAGCCGACTGCGCGCCAAGGCGCTGCGCGATCTGCTGGACCAGCGCGACGTCCCCGCGATCGAGGTGACTCCGGCGGTGGGCAGCGACCGGCTGCTGGCCGACGTCGACGTCACCGCGGTGGTCAACCTGATCGGTGCCGAGTCGTGGCAGCCGTACCGCATCGCCGCGCAGCTGCGCGCCCCGGTGCTCAGCCCGAAGCCGGGCGAGACCGCGGGCGAGCCGGTCACCCGCGACGTGATCGCGCTGGCCGGTGACTCCGGCAGGCGCGACGTGGCGCTCTCGCACATCGCGGTGCGCTCCGAGGACCCCGCCGGTCAACTGACCCTCACCTACAACGGCGAGCAGCTGACCGTCACCGGCGGCTGGCTGACCGTGGCCGTGCAGGGGCACGAGCTGCAGGTCCAGGTCGGTGGCGCGGACATCGCCGAGCAGGCGATCATCACCGCCGAGCTCCGGGTGGAGACGGCCGAAGCGCCGCACCGCCTGGTGCGCGACGAGCTCCCGATTGCCGACTTCGAAGGCGCGGTCACCTTCACCGCCGAGCCCGAGGGCTTGGTCGTCCGACCGGTCTGATCACCCCGATCACCATGCGGCGCCGGGCAGATGCCCGGCGCCTTTTTGGTACCCGAACTGGGCATTTTGGAATATTCCGGAAAAACCCGATGAACCGCCGTCACGTCCGGTTCGCTGCGCCGTCCCTCGATCAACACCGCGCGGTAGGCGCGAACTGCACCAGGGGAGGCCGGGAATCGTGGAGCCCATCAAGGAGTGGCACGTGAGCTGCCGCGATGTCGCCGGGAGGCGGCGGGACTTGTCGGTGTTCATCAACCAGGGGGACGTCGTGCTGGTGGCGCCCCCCGGCGAGACTGCGGTGCTCTCGCCGCTGGAGGTCGGGCGGTTGCGGGCCGTGCTGCGCGACGCTGTCGTCTCGGCCGCCGATCAGGACCGACCGGGACGGCCTCTTCCCAGTACCGATCTGTTTGGGTAAGTATCTACTCTCGGGTAGCTCTGCGACCGAGAGGTGGATGCGTGAGCGTGTTGAGGCAGCGGACCGGGGCCGTGCTCCATCGCGTGGTGCCGGGCTTGCGCACGTCGTTCATCCTGGCCCAGCAAGGCGTCATCCGCCCGCTGCGGCCGGACAAGGTGCTGCGGATCATCCGCGCCTGGCGCCGCTGGGGCATCACCCCGCCGCTCGGCTTCGCGATCGGCGCCGTGCGCCACCCGGACCGCCCGGCGGTGATCGACGAGCGCGGCGCGTTGAGCTACGCCGAGCTCGAGCAGCGCACCTCCCGGCTGGCCAACGGCCTGCGCAAACGCGTCAAGCGCGGCACCCGCATCGGCATCCTGTGCCGCAACCACCACGGACCGGTCGAGACGATTGTGGCCGCGGCCAAGCTCGGCGTGGACGTGGTGCTGCTCAACACCGGTTTGAGCGGCCAGCAGCTGTCCGACGTGATCGCCCAGCAGCAGGTCGGCGTCCTCGTCCTGGACGCCGAGTTCCGCACCCAGCTGCCTGAACTGCCCGACGAGGTCGACCAGGTGCTGGCCTGGACCGACGGCACCACCCGGCGCGACACGCTGGAACACCTGATCGCCACGTCCTCGCCGCGACGCCCAGCCAAACCGCGCCGGCACGCCCGGATGATCGTGCTGACCTCCGGCACCACCGGCACGCCCAAGGGTGCGCGTCGACCGGACCCGCCCAGCCTGAACCCGGCCGCCTCGATCCTGTCCCGCCTGCCGCTGAACAACGGTGAGCGGGTGCTGGTCTGCGCGCCGCTGTTCCACACCTGGGGCCTGGCCGCCTTCCAGCTGGGCGTCGTGCTCGGCGCGACGCTGGTGCTGCGCCGCAAGTTCGAACCCGAGCAGGCGATGGCCTCCGTGCAGCGCAACCAGATCACCGCGCTGTTCGCGGTGCCCGTGATGCTCCAGCGCCTCCTGGACCTGCCCGAATCGATCCGCGACCGCTACGACCACAGCACGCTGCGGATCGTGGCGAGCAGCGGTTCGGCGCTGCCCGCCGACCTGGCGACCAAGTTCCAGCGCGCCTTCGGCAACGTGCTCTACAACCTCTACGGCTCGACCGAGGTCTCGTGGGTCAGCATCGCCAACCCGAGCGACCTGCGCGCCGCACCGGGCACCGCGGGCCGTCCGCCGCGCGGCACGACGGTGCGCATCCTCGCCGAGGACGGCAGCCAGGTGAAACGCGGCGAGACCGGGCGCATCTTCGTCGGCAACGACATGCTCTTCGAGGGCTACACCAATGGCGGACGCCGGGAGGTCGTCGACGGTCTGATGTCCACCGGCGACCTCGGGCGCACCGATTCGTCCGGTCAGCTGTTCGTCGTCGGCCGCGAGGACGACATGATCATCTCCGGTGGCGAGAACGTCTACCCCCAGGAGACCGAGGACGCCATCGGCCGCTTGCCGGAGGTGTCCGAGACGGCCGTCATCGGCGTCGACGACCCGGACTTCGGCCAACGGCTCGCCGCGTTCGTGGTGCTTCGCCCGGGCCACGAGCTCGACGCCGAGCAGGTGCGCGACCGGGTCCGCGACCGGCTGTCGAAGTTCGCGCTGCCGCGGGACGTGATCTTCCTGGACGAGCTGCCTCGCAATGCCACCGGCAAGGTCGTGCCCCGCGAACTTCGCGAACGGCTCGGAACATGACCTGGACGGATGCACGATCACACCTCGTGGCGAGCTAGGCTGCCTCGGGTGAACGACCGTCTAGTGTGGATCGACTGCGAAATGACCGGTCTCGATCTCAGCAAGGACGCGCTGATCGAGATCGCCGCCCTGGTCACCGATGCCGACCTGAACATCCTCGGCGAAGGCGTGGACATCGTCATCCACGCAGATGACGAAACCCTGGCCGGGATGCCCGACGTGGTCCGCGACATGCACGAGCGCTCGGGTCTCACCGAAGAGGTGCGCCAATCCTCGGTGACCCTGGCCGAAGCCGAACAGCAGGTGCTGGACTACATCCGCCAGTACGTCCCGGACGGGCGCTCGGCTCCGCTGGCGGGCAACTCCATCGCGACCGACCGGGGCTTCATCTCCCGCGACATGCCGCGGCTGGACTCCCACCTGCACTACCGGATGGTCGACGTGTCGTCGATCAAGGAGCTGTGCCGGCGCTGGTACCCGCGGATCTACTACGCGCAGCCTGAGAAGGGCCTGGCGCACCGCGCGTTGGCCGACATCCGGGAGTCGATCCGCGAGCTCGCCTACTACCGGCGCACCGCGTTCGTCCCGCAGCCCGGACCGTCCAGCGAACAGGCCCAGGCGGTCGCGGCGGAGCTGTTGAACGCCGACAACGCGCAGGCCGGCGATCAGCAGCCCGAAAACGGCCGCTGACCAGCGACGAGGCCGTTAACCGGAGCCCGCGGAAAACCGCGTGACAGCGCACGCTAGTATATGAGCGTTGCTTCGGAGGGCGGCCTTGATGAGGTCGGCTCGGAGCGGCCGAGGTGGGTGTAGCTCAGTCGGTAGAGCACTGGGTTGTGGTCCCAGGTGTCGCGGGTTCGATTCCCGTCACTCACCCCAAATGCGAATGAGGCCTGATTCCCCGCGAATCAGGCCTCATTCGCATTTCCGGTCCTGAACCAACGAGCCTTTCTCATCCTGGCCGGCCTGCGACCGCGAAGCACCACCCGCACCGCCACGCAAAACGAGAATGGAAAAAACCTCAATGGATGTGAAAAGGGCCCCGCTCGCTGGAGCGGGGCCCTTTTCGGTCGGTCAGCTGCAGGTCACCTGTTGCCCGCGACCCACTGGTCCCACGGCACCTGCCAGTCCCCGAAGCCGTCCCAGGACTTCAGGTCCGGGCCACCGGAGTTGGTGATCTCCACGACGTCGCCCTTCTTGAGCAAGTCGAAGATCCACTTGGCGTTGTCCATGCTCATGTTGATGCAACCATGGCTGACGTTGCGATGCCCCTGATCGGCCACCGACCACGGCGCCGCGTGCAGGAACTCGCCACCGTTGGAGATCCGGACCGCCCACTGCACCTCGGTGCGGTAGCCGCCCGCGTCGATCGGCAGCCCGAACGTCGAGGAGTCCATCACCTTCGTGGAGTGGTGCTCGGTGACCACGTGCACGCCGTTGTTGGACGGGAAGGACGGCTTGCCCAGCGCGACCGGCATCGTCCGGATCACCTGGCCGTTCTTCTCGATCGACATCTGGTGAGAAGCACCGTCGGCCTTCAGGACCACCGCGTCGCCGATCGTGATCGTCGCCTTGCGGTCCTCCTGCCCCCACACGCCGTTGCCCAGGTCGCGCCCGAAGACGTCGGCGTTGATGGTCACCTTGGTGCCCGGCTTCCAGTACTCCTTCGGCCGCCAGTGCACCTCGCGACTGTTGAACCAGTAGAACGCGCCCTCGACGGCCGGCTCGGTCTGGATCTTGATCGCTTCCTCGGCCTTGGCCTTGTCCGGCGCCGGAGCGTCCTTGCTGAAGTAGAACGCCAACGGCTGCCCGATCCCGACGGTCTGCCCGTCGAGCGGGTTCATCGACACGTAGCTCTGCTCGCCCGGCGACACCGTGGTGAACGTGGCCTCCTGAGTTATCCCCGGCCCGCTGGCGCCCTGCGCCGTCACCACCAGCGTGTAGGTCTTGTCATAGCCGAGCTTCTCCCCCGCGGTCCAGCTCGCGCCGTCCTCCGCGATGGTGCCGGGCACCGGCTCGCCATCGGCGTTGGTCAGCTCCGCCTTGACGATCCGCCCGTTGGTCGCCTTCGCCGTGATCGGCCCGGCCGGGGACACGTCCTTCGCCCCGTTCGGCGGCGCCAGCTCCAGCATCGGCGCCGGCGGCACATCGTCGGACGATCCCGCGTCCGAACCAGTCCCGCTACAACCCGCGACCAACAGCGCCACAACGCCGAAGATCAACATCGTCAACAGCCGTGAAACCCTCTCGGGACCCCCGACCGGATTACGCCACTCCCTCATGAGCAACAGTCCGTCCGCTTAGAAGCACCACTAACCCCTGTGAACAGTGTGCCGCAAGGCTCCTACAGGTGACACAGAGACCACGCAAACACACAGGGTGATCCGCGCAGGCAGTTCACCCTTCCAACAGACGCGAAGCCCCACCCCGAGGTTGCCTCGCCAAGTCGACCAACCCCGCGGGACCCACGAACCCACCCCCCGTTCAAGTCCCTCCGGAGCCGTGCTAATCTTTTCCCCGTCGCCAGGGAGACCAACGCGGAAACCCGAAACGACAGGCCAGCGCCAATAGCTCAACTGGCAGAGCAGCTGACTCTTAATCAGCGGGTTCGGGGTTCGAGTCCCTGTTGGCGCACTCGGCACAGCGAGATGCCCTGCTCATGCAGGGCTTTCACTTTGTCACCGGGAAACCGAAGAGGGAACCCGACAACTAAACCAGCGCCAATAGCTCAATTGGCAGAGCAGCTGACTCTTAATCAGCGGGTTCGGGGTTCAAGTCCCTGTTGGCGCACTCGATATTGTGGAACGCCCTGCTTACGCGGGGCGTTTCGCCATTTTTGTATCTCGTCATTACTTTGGGGGGGTCGACCCCCCAAGCCCCCCACGGTGCGGGGTTGCTTCTCGGACGTACCTCACCATGGGTGGTGTACCCGGCCTGGGTAGTCCTTGTGACGACAACCTGGCTCGGAGTGGGTTGTTGCCGTGGGCGCCTTTTGATCTTGAGTGGCGGCTAGGTGAGGCCTGAGGTTCTGAGGGTGATGTTCAGGCGGCCTTTTTTCATTCCTGTTTCTGGGGTTTTTGCTGGGGTTGTTCTTAGGACTCCGTGGTAGGCCAGGCGGGTTGGGCCTCCGAAGACGAAGAGGTCACCTGAGGACAGGGTGATGTCCTTGTACGGTTTGTTCCTGTTCTTCGTGTTTCCGAAGCGGAAAAGGCAGTCGTCTCCGAGGCTCAGGGAGACCACCGGGGCGTTGCTGTGCTCGTCCTTGTCCTGGTGCATGCCCATCTTGGCCGTCTCGTCGTAGAAGTTGATCAGGGCTGTGTCCGGGGTGTAGTCGGTGTCCGGTTGGTCGTAGACGTCCGCTACTGCCCTGCGGCCCAGGTCTGCTAGCCAGGCTGGGAAGGGGGTTACCGGGGAACCGTCGTCCGTTGTCTTCGAGTAGCGGTACGGGGTCCAGTGCCAGCCGAGGCAGACCGTTCGGACCGACATCACTCCGCCGCTGGGGAGCTTCGGTGAACGCATTCCTGCCCTCGCCCACTCTCGGCAGGCTTGCACCAGGTCGCGTTGTTCTTCCAGGGTCAACCAGTCCGGGATGTGGACTGCTCCTGGGGCGATCTCCGCTCGGGTGCGCGGAATCAGCGAATCCATCGGCGCTCCTGTTCGCTCATGACTCGATACTGGCAGTTCTCGCTGGTCGTGAGGACCGTCTCAGCACTGGATCACGCAGGTTAATCAGGTTAGGCTCACCGAACTTCGACATCTAGTGAACAGGTAGGAAGCACCATGCACCGTCCTCGTCGACTGCTCGCGGCGATCATCGCCGTGCTCGCTCTCGGCAGCGTCACAGCGTGCGGCACGCCTGCACCCGACCAGCCCGCACCGGACGGCGAGGGGCGCGTCGTCACGCACGCGATGGGGCAGACGACGATCGTCGGCACCCCGCAGCGGGTCGTCGTGCTCGACACAGGCGAACTCGACGCGACGCTGGCGCTGGGCGTCAAGCCCGTCGGCACCGTGCTGCCCGACGCCAACAAGTCCCTGCAGCCCTACCTGGCCGACAAGGCCGGCGACATCGAGATCGTCGGCACCATCGGCTCCCCCAACCTGGAGAAGATCGCCGCGCTCAAGCCGGACCTGATCCTGTCCAGCAAGGTCCGCGACGAGGAGAACTACGAGGCGCTGAGCAAGATCGCGCCGACGGTGTTCGCCGAAACCGTCGGCAAGACCTGGAAGGAGAACTTCCTGCTCGACGCAGACGCGCTGGGCAAGAAGGCCGAGGCGCAGCAGATCCTCGACAGCTACCAGCAGCGCGCCGCCGAGATCGGCAAGCAGGTCGGCGACCCGGCCGCGCAGCGGATCAGCATGCTGCGGTTCATTCCCGGCGACATCCGGATCTACGACAAGGGCTCGTTCATCGGCACGATCCTCGCCGACACCGGTTTCAGCCGCCCGGCCAATCAGGAGATCGACCAGACCCACACCAAGATCAGCCGCGAGCAGATCTCCCAGGCCGACGGCGACCGGCTGTTCTACGCGGCCTACGGCGACAGCGCCAAGCAGCAGATGAACGACGTGGTCAACTCGGTGCAGTGGACGACCCTCGGCGCGGTGCGCGAGGGCAAGGCCGTCGAGGTCCCCGACGACACCTGGTTCCTCGGCCTCGGCCCCATCGCGGCCAACCTGGTCCTCGACGACCTCCAGAAGTACCTCACCCAGCACTGACCCCCACCGCGCCCGGGTCCACCTGTCCCGACACACCCGGGCGCGGTGGGAGGTAGGCGATTTCAATGGAAATCGGACGTCTGATTTCCATTGAGGTTTTTCCAGGCTCGTTTTGCGTGGCGGTGCGGGTGCCGGTTGCGGGGGTGGGCTATGCGCCTGCAGCGCATGCGACCCTCGACGCGCGGCGCCGTCGTGCTTCGCGGTCACAGGCCAGACAGGATGAAAAGGCTCATTGGAATCGCGGCGGATCAGCGCGGAGCGATCAGGCGGAGGTCTGCGACGCTGCTTCCGATGCGGAGCTCGTCGAAGCCCGGTTCGACGTCCACGTTCACCGTGACCTCGGTTCCTGCGTCGGCCTCGACGACGGCGAAACCCGCGAGGCGCAGCGGATCCGCGGCATAGACCTGGACGACTTCGCGACCGGCCCGGTCACCGGTGTTGCGGAGCTTCACCCGCACCACGTTGTCGTCGACCGCAGCTTCCAGATACTCCCACGTGGTGTAGCCGAGCCCGTATCCGAAGTGGAACGCCGGCGTCGCACCGCGATCCAGGTAGGCGCGGTAACCGACTGAATTTCCCTCGTCGTAGCGGAGTTCGCCGTCCACCGGCTGCACCGCGGGAAGCGGCACCGGGACGTCGGCCAGCGCCGCCGGGAAGGTGGTCGGCAACCGACCGCCCGGCTCCGCTCGCCCCAGCAGGACGTCTGCGAGCGCGTCGCCGTACTCCTGGCTCCCGAACCACGTCCACAGCACCGCCGGAACTTCGCCACTCCACGGCATGAGCACCGGCGCTCCGGCGTTGACCACCACCACGGTGTTCGGGTTCACCGCCAGCACCTCGCGGACCAGTTCGTCCTGCGCGCCCGGCAGATCCAGCGAACTCCGGTCCCGTCCCTCGGTCTCGACCTCGTCGTTGGTGCCGACCACCACCACCGCGACATCGGCGCCTCGGGCGACCGCGAGCGCCGCGGCGAGCTCGCTCGCGTCGTCCCACTCCCGCGCCCGGTGGCCGAGCTCGACCGAAACCAGGCCCGCGGTGTTCTCCGGGGTGAAGTCCACGGTCAACGCCATCTGCCCCGACGAATCCAGGTCCGAATCCACCAGCACGACGTTGAACCGCTGCTCCGGCGGTTCCAGCAGGTCCGCCAGCAGGTCGTCGACATCCGCCGTGCGCGCCACGTCCGCCGCCAGCACCTCACGGCCCGAGACCTCGGCCCGGAAGTGCCCGGTGCCGTTCACCCCGAACACGTGCTCGCCGAGTTCCGCGCTCACATTCGCCCGCAACCGCAACGACTTCGCCCCATGCGGCAACCCGGACATTCTCGAAGTGCCTGCCGCCGAACGGACTCCGGTGCACGTTCACCGTCGGCGCCAGCACCACGTGCGCACCCCGGCGACGCGCCTCGTCGCCGAACAGCTCCCCCGCCGCCCGGGCCGCTGTCCGGTCCCAAGTGGCCCCCATCGCGGACGCCACCGGCAGCAGCAGCGACGTGTCGCTCTCGTCCCACTCCGTTCCGCGCACCCCGTTCGGACCGTCGGAGAGCACCATCGAGCGCAGTCCGACCTTCGGCATAGGATGCGACGTCCAGAAGCTGGCGCCGGTCAGCAGCCGGGCTTTCTCCGCCGTGGTCAGCTCCTCCAGCAACGACCACAGCTGCGCCTCGTCCACGGGCAACCCCTTTCGGCAGGCTCCGGTCGCAAGTTTCTGCCACCCGGCCGGGGAGCACAACACGCCGATATCTGCCCATTCACATCAGCCCCAAACCCAACATGTAGTGTGTCGCTCGCTGGTGGTTCACCGGAGCGATCTGGTGAGGCAAGAGGGAACCCGGTGCGAATCCGGGACTGCCCCGCAGCGGTGAACGGGAACGACCGTCGTGACCTGACCGCCCATTCCGGGCGGCGGTAGAGCACTGGGCCAACGCCTGGGAAGCCACGACCAGTAGGCCGCCCGTGAGTCCGAAGACCTGCCACCGGTGCACGCGACAAGGCGTGCTGTCCGGGGCCTCGAGGGCGGGTCCGCGTGGACGATCGGCGGCGCTCGTCGCCTTGGTCTTCTCGCGCGCGCTCGTGGTCCGCAGAGCTCGCGAGGGGAGAGAGCCAGTGACGGCCACACTCAACGACTGGACCGAGGTGTCCACCACGGTCCACCAGGCATGCGCCGGATTGTCCGGCGTGTCCGCTGAAGCCGTGCTCGACGAGGTGCGGCGCACCGGCTACGCGGGGATCAGCGACGACGAGCTCTCGCTGGCCCAGATCATGGCTGCCCGCACCCTGATCGAGACCGAACCGAACTACTCGCAGGTCACCGCCCGCCTGCTGCTGAACCGGATGCGCCGCGAAGCGCTGGAGTTCCTCGGCGTGGAGCCGGACTCGGACTACGCCGAGCACTTCGCCGAATACGTGCGCCGGGGGGTGGTGCTCGAGCAGCTGGACCCGGAGCTGGCGAACTTCGACCTTGACCGCCTGGGCCGCGCGCTGAAGCCCGAACGCGACCTGGAGTTCGGCTTCCTGGGTCTGCAGACCCTCTACGACCGGTACTTCCTGCACGAGGGCGGCGTGCGCTTCGAGCTGCCGCAGGCCTTCTTCATGCGGGTGGCGATGGGCCTGGCGCTGCGCGAGGACGACCGCGAAGCCCGCGCGATCGAGTTCTACCAGCTGCTGTCGTCGTTCGACTTCATGTGCTCGACGCCGACGCTGTTCAACGCCGGCACCACCCGCCCCCAGCTGTCCTCGTGCTTCCTGACCACTGTGGACGACGACCTGTCCGGCATCTTCCACTCGATCAGCAACAACGCGCTGCTGTCGAAGTACGCCGGCGGCCTCGGCAATGATTGGACGCCGGTGCGCGGCATCGGCGCGCACATCAAGGGCACCAACGGCAAGTCGCAGGGCGTGGTGCCGTTCCTGAAGATCGCCAACGACACGGCGGTGGCGGTCAACCAGGGCGGTAAGCGCAAGGGCGCGGTCTGCGCCTACCTGGAGACCTGGCACATCGACGTCGAGGAATTCCTCGACCTGCGCAAGAACACCGGCGACGACCGGCGCCGCACCCACGACATGAACACGGCGAACTGGGTGCCCGACGAATTCCTGCGCCGGGTCGAGGCCGACGAGCAGTGGACGCTGTTCTCCCCCGACGAGACGCCGGACCTGCACGACCTCTACGGCACGGCGTTCGCCGAGCGCTACCGCGCCTACGAGCAGGCCGCCGATCGCGGTGAGATCGCGGTGTTCAAGCGGGTCCGCGCGGTCGAGCTGTGGCGGCGGATGCTGACGATGCTGTTCGAGACCGGGCACCCGTGGATCACCTTCAAGGACCCGTGCAACCTGCGGTCCCCGCAGCAGCACTCGGGCGTGGTGCACTCCTCGAACCTGTGCACCGAGATCACCCTGAACACCAGCGTCGACGAGGTCGCGGTGTGCAACCTCGGCTCGATCAACCTGGCACACCACGTGACGGCCGACGGGATCGACGCCGAGCGCCTGGAGCGCACCACCCGCACCGCGGTCCGGATGCTGGACAACGTCATCGACATCAACTTCTACACGATCCCGGAGGCCCGCCGGTCCAACCTGCGGCACCGGCCGATCGGGCTGGGGCTGATGGGCTTCGCCGACGCGCTGTTCGTGCAGCGCATCGCGCCGTCGACGCAGGACGCGGTGGAGTTCGCCGACCGCAGCATGGAGCTGATCAGCTACCACGCGATCAGCGCGTCCAGCCAGCTGGCGGCGGAGCGCGGCCGCTACGAGACCTTCGACGGGTCGCTGTGGAGCCAGGGCGTGCTGCCGATCGACTCGCTGGAGCTGCTCGCCGAAGCCCGCGGTGGTGACATCGACCTCGACCGTTCGTCCACCATGGACTGGGCGGCGCTGCGGGAACGCGTCGTCCGCGACGGGATGCGCAACTCCAACGTGATGGCCATCGCGCCGACTGCGACCATCGCCAACATCTGCGGCGTCAACCAGTCGATCGAGCCGGTCTACCGGAACCTGTACGTCAAGGCGAACATGTCCGGCGACTTCACGGTGGTCAACCCGCACCTGGTCGCCGACCTCAAGCGCGTCGGGCTGTGGGACGAGGAGATGGTCGCCGACCTGAAGCTCCACGACGGAAGCCTGCTGCCGATCGACCGGATCCCGCAGGAGCTCAAGGAGCTCTACGCCACCGCATTCGAGATCGAGCCGCACTGGCTGGTCGACGCCGCGGCGCGCCGGCAGAAGTGGATCGACCAGGCCCAGTCGCTGAACCTCTACGTCGCCGCCCCCAGCGGTCGCAAGCTCGACGAGCTCTACCGGCTGGCCTGGCGCAAGGGCCTCAAGACCACGTACTACCTGCGCTCCACCAGCGCGACCCACGTGGAGAAGAGCACCCTGCGCGGCACCGACGGCAAGCTCAACGCCGTCCCGACCACGCCCACCGCGATCCCGACCACGACCGGAGTGGCCTGCTCCGTCGAAGACCCGGACTGCGAAGCCTGCCAGTGACGTCCCGGGGGATGGTCAATTCCGCGAGAAATTGACCATTCCCTCTCCCGACCGCCACCCCTACGGTGGCGCTTCGCGCCGCTGTCATCTAGGCCCGGGTGAACCTGGCTCTCCTCCTGAACCGAACTTCCTCCTGGAGCACCACGGCATGACCTCCCTGCAATCCTCCTCCGCCTCCGCCGGGCTCGGCGAGATCGACCGCTCCGGCGGGCGCGTCGACGTCAGCGAGAAGGCGATGATCAACGCCCGCGCCGACGTCAACCAGCTGCTGCCGCTGAAGTACGGCTGGGCGTGGGAGAAGTACCTCGCCGGCTGCAACAACCACTGGATGCCCACCGAGATCTCGATGCAGGCCGACATCGCGCTGTGGAAGTCCACCGACGGACTCAGCGACGACGAACGGCTGATGCTCAAGCGCAACCTCGGGTTCTTCGCCACCGCGGAGTCCCTGGTCGCCAACAACATCGTGCTCGCGGTCTACCGGCACATCACCAACCCCGAATGCCGCCAGTACCTGCTGCGCCAGGCCTTCGAGGAAGCCGTGCACACGCACACCTTCCAGTACATCTGCGAGAGCCTCGGCCTCGACGAGGGCGAGCTGTTCAACATGTACCGGGAGATCCCGTCGATCTCCGACAAGGACGCCTGGGCGCTTCAGTACACCCAGAGCCTGGAGGACCCGGACTTCGCGACCGGCACCACCGAGGCCGACCAGGCCTTCCTGCGCGACCTGGTCGCGTTCTACGTCATCTTCGAAGGCATGTGGTTCTACACCGGTTTCGCGCAGATCCTGGCGCTGGGCCGGCGGAACAAGATGGTCGGCATCGCCGAGCAGTACCAGTACATCCTGCGCGACGAGTCGATCCACCTGAACTTCGGCATCGACTGCATCAACCAGATCAAGTTGGAGAACCCGCACCTGTGGACCCCGGAGTTCCAGGTCGAGGTCCGCCAGATGCTCACCGAGGCGTGCGGACTCGAGATCGCCTACGGCCGCAACACCATGCCCCGCGGCATCCTCGGCATCAACGCCGATCTGTGCGCCCAGTACATGCACTTCATCACCAACCGCCGCTGCGACCAGCTCGGCCTCGAGCCGGTGTTCCCGGAGACGGAGAACCCGTTCCCGTGGATGTCGGAGGCGATGGACCTGAAGAAGGAGAAGAACTTCTTCGAAACCCGGGTCATCGAGTACCAGTCCGGAGCATCCCTCTCCTGGGACTGACCCCCTGAGCTGAATGGCCCGGCCGTCTGGCCGGGCCATTCGCATATCCAGGGCCGGATGGCCGTGAGCGAACCCACCGATCCGGGCAAGCCTGCTGCTGGTCTGCCCGGGGTGCCAGAACGTACACGACGACGCTCAACAAGGGCGTCAACGAGTTCACCCTGTTCTTCATCCCGCTGTTCCCGACCAGCAGCCGCTATGCGCCGACCTGCACCTGGCGCGGCACGACCTCGCCGATCAGCAAGGAAGAGGTCGAGCAGATGCGGACCCAGCTCCAGCCAGCGCAGCGCTGACCCGACGTTGTCCCGCAATCCGCGGGGCCACCCTCCCCGAAAAGTTCTGGAAATGCGGGAAGGGGCTCCTTCCACCCGGTAGTCCGGATGGAAGGAGCCCCTTCCCGTGAATAGTGTGTCGGCGGTGTCTTACT
>NZ_JBSFBZ010000049.1:0-57589 GCF_053593195.1 Saccharopolyspora sp. NPDC002376 | reverse complement strand
ACCGTGTCCCACGATTCGGCCTCGCGGGCTTCGGCGACGCCCAACACGCAGCGAGGCGGTCGCACCTCCAGAACCCGCTCGGTCAGGACGAGCCGCGAGCCGATGGCGCGTGGCGGGACGGGTTGGCCAAACCGATTAGGTGCGGGTCATGGGCTTGTGATTGTGATGTGCTGAGGGTGTCCTTTCGGGGCTTCGGGGCTTACGCTGTGGTCGTCTCGAACGCTCCGAGCGCGGCGCACCCGGCACGTACTGCGCGGCAGCGTGCGAATGTCGATCAGGACAGGAGTTGCAAGTTGAGCGAGCCGACGTACTACGCCCCCGAAGGTGGCCTGCCGTCGCAGACGACGCTGCTGACCGATCGGGCCGTCGTGAAGGAGGCGTACACCGTCATCCCGCGCGGGGTCCTCCGCGACATCGTCACCAGCAACCTGCCGGGGTGGACCAACACCCGCTCGTGGATCCTCGCTCGGCCCATCGCCGGGTTCGCCACCACGTTCGCGCAGTACATCGTTGAGGTTTCACCGGGCGGCGGCAGCACGCAACCGGAGCCGGAGAGCGGTGTGGAGTCGGTGTTGTTCCTGCTCACCGGCTCCCTCGACGTGGTCATCGAGGGCGAGAAGCACCAGCTGACCGCGGGTGGGTACGCCTACCTTCCGGCCGGGGCGAACTGGTCGGTGGCCAACGAGTCCGACGCGGTGGCCAGCTTCCAGTGGGTGCGCAAGGCCTACGAGCCGATCGAAGGCGTCCCGACGCCGAAGGCGTTCGCGGTGCAAGAGCAGGACATCGAGCCGTCGCCGATGCCCGACACCGACGGTGCTTGGGCGACCACGCGGTTCGTCGACCCGAACGACCTCGCGCACGACATGCACGTCAACATCGTGACGTTCCAGCCGGGCGCGGCGATCCCGTTCGCCGAGACGCACGTGATGGAGCACGGTCTCTACGTCCTCGAGGGCAAGGCAGTGTACCGGCTCAACGACGACTGGGTGGAGGTCGAGGCGGGCGACTTCATGTGGCTGCGCGCCTTCTGCCCGCAAGCCTGCTACGCCGGTGGCCCCGGCAAATTCCGCTACCTGCTGTACAAGGACGTCAACCGCCAGATCAAGCTGACCTGATCCGCGTGATGGCCCGGCGGAACGCTCCGCCGGGCCGACGTCAACGCCCCAGGAACTCGGCCAATCGGGCGCGAGCTCGGGCTGCGTAGCGATCCGGGTCCAGATACGCGATGCCGAGGAACCACACCAGCGCTTCGAGTTCGCGTGCGCGGTGGAACGGGGCGAGATCTGCTGGTTCGCAAGGTGTTTCGCCGATAACCTCGGCGTATGCGCGGAGCGCGGCGGGAGCATCGGCGCCCAGGTTCCCGGCCAGCACTGCGAGATCCCACTCCCTGGGCCCGCGACAGGCCTCCTCGAAGTCCGTCCACCGCCACTGCCCGTCCGCCAGCGGCAAGTTGCCCGGATGAGCATCGCCGTGCAGGACTCCAGCGGTGCCACCGATTCCGTCGAGCCCCGCGAGCACTGCCTCGTGATGCGTTCGCAGCACTTTCAGTTCGTCCGGAGCTAGGACGTGTTCTCGTTCCAACGCGGTGAGGCCGTCGTTGATCTGGTCCGTGGTCGGGGTCAACCACGGCAACTCGTCCTGATGGTCGGCGAGCGCGAGGTGCAATCGGGCCAGTGACTCGCCGCTGACCACGGCGCCCGCCCGCCGCTGCGGTGAGCACGGCAAGTAGCTCCACAAACTCACCCAGAACCCGTCGTGTTCGTGCGGCCCCGGGTCCACTCCGGACGCGGGCGGGATGACTGCTGCACCTCGCCGAGCCGCATGCACAGCGACGGAGACTTCCCGGACCAGCCAGGCCGACGGGTCGCTGCGGGTTCACGCGGTCAACGTGGCGACACGGGCGACGACGGACTCTGGAGCTAAGCGCACGACCAAGTTGCCCCGATCGGACACGACCTGCGGATCTCCGCTCGGCAGGCCGAAGCTTCGCGCGACGGCCAGTGCAGCGGCCAGGCCTGCGCGAGTGCGGGTTTCGCAGTCGTACGGGGTCATGCTATCCAGAATCCGGTGATGGGCAACCGGTTTTCGGAAAATGTGGCGACAGCCGGAGCTGGCGGATCTATCATCTTCGCGATCATCGCGCTTGTTCTCCCCCGGGGCCGACACGGCCAGGCGTGCGGACGGCGCCGTCGCTGGAGGGTGCCTTGACCGCGCAACATGACGTCACCATGCGTCCGATCACCGGAGTCGCCGAGCTCGACCTGTTCTGCCGAATCCCCTATTCGCTCAACGAGGAGCTGGCCGACGACCTGGCCACCCGGCGCCGACGTCCAGAGTGGATGTGGGTTGCGCTGCGCGGCGACGAGCTGTTGGCGCGGGTGGCCTGGTGGAGCCGACCGGGCGACGATGCACCCGTGATCCTCGACGTCGTGGACGTCGCGGCGGAATCCGATCGCGTGAACATCGGTGTGCAGCTCCTGCGGACCGCTATGGACGCCACTCTGCCGGCCGGGTCGCATCCTCCCGAGTACAGCCGCTTCGTCGCGCCGGATTGGCGGGAAACCCCGGCGAGCAAGCAGGTCGTCGACGATCGCATGGCCGTGTTGGAGCAGGTCGGCGCCGAGTTCTTCGTCGAGCGGCTGCGCCTGGAATGGCGTCCAGGATCGCCTGTTCCCGAGCCCAGCCAGCGTCTCCGGTTCCGACCGGTCGAGGACACCGCCGAGCTCCTGGACCTGATGACCGCTGTCCTGGATGGAACGTTGGACGCGCATTCCCGCGACGACCTGACTTGGATGTCCGCTCGTGAATCGGCCGTCGAGCAGTACGAGAGCGAATTCGCCCGCTGCACCAGCCCACAGAACTGGTGGCGCATCGCGACGTTGCCCGATGGTGAGCCGATGGGATTCGTCATCCCGACGCATAACGGCTACAACGCCACGATCGCCTACATCGCGGTCCTGCCCGCCCACCGCGGCAACGGCTACATCGACGACATCCTCGCCGAAGGCACCCGCGTACTCGTAGAGCAGGACGTCCCCCGCATCCGGGCGGCCACGGATCTCGGCAACACGCCGATGGCGAAGGCCTTCCACCGCGCCGGGTACGTCAACTTCCAGTGCGAGCTCAAGATGACCTGGAACTGACCAGCTTCGGCACACCGGCGAACAGGTCGTCCTCGGGGATGGTGGTGGACAGCTCGGCCCTGGCGAGGTGATAGTCCTCGGTCGGCCAGACCTCGCGCTACGCCTCCCCGGCATCCGGGTATCGCTGCGCCGCACCTACTTCGAGGACCTGGCGCAGCGCGATGCGATGCTCGGCTTCTCCAGCCGGAAGTTCGCCCGGCTGATCGCCGAGAGCCCCACCCTGCTGGCCCGGCTGCGGGAGATCCACGAGGAGCAGGAAACCGCTCTGGCGGCCGTGCTGGCGCACGAGTTCGACGAGTTCACCGCCGAGCTCACCGCCGCGCACGCCATCGCCGCGCACCGGACGTTGTTCCGCGAAGTGCAGCGGCGCACGCTCGCCGGGCAGTCCGCCGAGGAGACCGCCGCAGCGCTCGAACCCCTTGCCGCTCAGGCATTCGACGCGCTGCAGCGGTTGGTCGACGCGGGCTAGGCGGGGTCCGGCGCTGGTGCGGTGTCGAGGTGTTCGGCGATCAGGTCGAGCAGCAGATCGACCTCGTCCGGCTCGTAGCCGCCCGCTTCGACCTCGCGCAGCTCCGCGAAGCGCACATCGGTGGCAGTGATCGCATCAGCGCCGCGCAGGGTTGCCGCCACGCGGTCGAGCAGGTCGTCGACCTGGTCGACGTCGTAGCCGAGCTCCCCCTGCGGTACTTCGTTGAGCACCACGCCGCTGATCGCTTCCGCGGTCAGCTGGGGGGTGTCGCGCACCCTGCCGAAGGCTTGGGCTATCGGCATGCGCTGCGCCGGGATGACGCGGTTGCGCGGCGACAGGTGCTTGATGCTGGTCGAGACCATGACCAGGAACGCCGTCACGCTGGCCTCCTGGTATCCGGGGTGGCCCGGCTTCGGCGGGTTGAACCGGGCGGTCAGCAGGTCCTGCGCGGTCAAGGTGTCGTCTCCGCGCAAGGTCGCCGAGACGCGATCCACGAACGCGTCCACCTCGGCCTTGTCCAGCGCTGCCTGCTGCGGTCCGGCCTGGTCGAAGCCCGCGTGCGGCACCAAGTCGGTCGGCTTCGGCTCGGCCGACGCCTCGCTCCGCCGCACGACCTCGGTCTTCGGCGGTACCGGCGCGCTCCGCCGCACGACCTCGGTCTTCGGCGGTACCAACTCGGCGCGCCGCACGATCTCGGGCTCCGGTGATTCTGCGAGCTCGGTGCGGCGCGTCCGCACAGCGGTTCGCTCCGCGCGCTGGGACGCTCGGACCTCGCGCTTCATCAGCGTCAGCGCCACCTTGTCCAAGAACGCGTCGACCTGCGTCCTCTTGTAGGCGCGTCCACCGCGCTTGCGCGGGCTGAACTCGACGGTCAGCACGTCGCGCGCGGTCACCGCCCGCTTGCCGCGCAACGTCGCCACGATTCGTTTCAGGAAGGCATCGACCTCTGCTTCGTCGTAGCCACGTTCGCGTCGCCATGCCCTGGCGAAGACAACGTCGAGCACGTCGTCGGGGGTGAGCATTGGTGCGCCTCCAGGCGAGCTGGTTTCCACCGGACGCATTCCGGCCACCACGCCGGACCCCGACTCGCCCGTTCTGCGCCGCACAGCTTGCCCAAGTCGGCGCGCGAGATCAAGCCCCAATCCACCCGCAATGGGCCGAATGGCACACGTCACGCTGCATGGCGACTGACAGGACGCAAGTGGTGACGCTCCGATTCGTCATCTTGGTCCGGCGGCTCGGCCGCCCCACCGGTGCTCGCGCGCTGACCTGGCGACTCGGCAGTGCCGGGCCTCGGAGCGTTGCGGTGGTCGTGGCGCACCACGATCAGCAGCACCAACCCCGCGACCAGGAAGCCGTGCGAGAGCAGTCGCGCCGCGGGGACCGAATCGTTGAGCAGGTCCACCACGCTGAAGCCGGTCAGCACCACCAGGAAGGCCGAAAGCACTGGCAGCAGGCCCGAGGCCGTCCGCGGCCGGACCGCGCTCAACAGCAGGCCGACGCCCAGCGCCATGTTCCAGGCCGTGCTCTCGTTGAACAGGTGCGCGCTCATCGACGCGCCATGATCATCGTGGCCGAAGGCGACCAGGCCGGTCGCCTGCACCAATCCGAGCAGCAGCTGGCACACCGCCACGCATCCGAGCAGCAGCCGCGGCCAGCGCCGTCGGGTCGGCTGCGCCGCCAACACCCCACTGACCAGGTCCGGCACCGGTTCGGCCGGGCGGATGCGCAGCCGCCTGGTCAGCTCGACGGCACCACGCTGCCACTCCCGGCATTCCGCGCAGCACGCCAGGTGCTCGTCGAGCTCCGCCGCGGGGATCTGCGGCTCCTCGGCGTCCACCCGCGCTGAGATCCCCTCGCGAAAGTGCGAACAGTCCACGTCCATCCAGTCGTCGCCCGCGTTCCCGTAGTTCCCGGTCTCACCCGATTTCTTCGGACCGTCGACGGCGATCCCCCAGCAAGTCCTCCCGCGCCCGCGCGATCCTGGAGCGCACGGTACCGATCGGGCAGCCGCACACCTCGGCGGTCTCCTGGTAGGAAAGTCCCAGCACCTGGGTGAGCAGCAGCGCTTCCCGGCGTTCCGGGTCCAGGCCGTCGAGCATGACGTTGAGCTCGACGATTTCCTCGAATCTGCCCCGCTGCGGACGTTCCACCGTCGAAGCGTCGACCGGGGACACCGGCCGCGCGCGCTCGTAGCGCACCTGATCGACCGCTACCCGGCGGGCGATCGCGAGCAACCAGGTCCGCGCTGAGGAACGTCCTTCGAAGCGGGGCAGGCTGCGAAGAGCGCGCAAGTAGGTCTCCTGGGCCAGGTCGTCGGCGCTGCTGGGGGCGGCGAGGTGCGCCAGGAAGCGCCACACGTCTCGTTGCGTGGCACGCACGAACGCCTCCAGCGCGGCCCGGTCACCGCGCCCCGCTGCCAGGGCGAGATCGGTCAGTGGAGCGTCCTCGACCGCGGGGTGGCTCATGATCATGCAGGTTACCGGCGGATCATCCCAGCGAGAATGCTTGCGCAGCAGGCTTTCCTGTCCGGTAACGCACACCCGTTCGGACGCTTCGCCAAATCGCTGGGAACCGCGGTGCCCTCCGGCACGACTGCTAATCCGACGATGCCGATCAGGGCGAGGAGCAGCATGTCAGTCGAGGAGTCCACCGTCCGGGAAACGGCGGAACCACCGCAGCGAGCAGACGAGTCGTGGTGGCCCGCTCTGCGACCACTGGTGCGGCGTCTGCACTTCTACGCCGGGGTCTTCGTCGGACCGTTCCTGGTGGTGGCCGCGCTCACCGGGCTGCTCTACATCTTCACCCCGCAGCTGGAGCGGGTCATCTACGACCACGAACTGCACGTGCCACCGGGCCCGACCACGCAGTCGCTGGCAACCCAGATCGACGCCGCGCGCTACGCGCTGCCCGGCGCAGAGCTCAACGCCGTGCGCCCGGCACCGACGCCCACCGACACCACTCAGGTGATCTTCAACGACCCCGACGCGTCGTCCGATAGCGACCGGCGCACGGTGTTCGTCGACCCGCACACCGCCGAGGTTCGCGGGGTGCTGGAGACCTACGGCAACAGCCAGGCGCTGCCGGTGCGCACCTGGATCGACCAGCTGCACCGCAACCTGCACCTCGGTGACTTCGGCCGGCTCTACAGCGAGCTGGCCGCCAGCTGGCTGTGGGTGGTGGCGCTCGGTGGGCTGCTGATGTGGGTGCGGCGCAAGCGGAACAACGCCCGCTCGCTGGTCGCTCCTCGACTCCGCGGTGAAGGACGGCGGCGGGTCTTGTCCTGGCACGGTTCGGTAGGCCTGTGGGCATGCACGGGTCTGCTGTTCCTGTCCGCGACCGGTTTGACCTGGTCGCTTTTCGCAGGTGAGAACGTCAGTCAGGTGCGCTCCGCACTGTCGTGGGAGACGCCGACCGTGTCCACCGAGCTGCCGCATCCCGCCGTCGGCGATGTCGGCTTCGACCGGGTGCACGCTGCTGCGATCGAGCGGGGCGTTGCCGGGCCGGTGGAGATCACCGCGCCCAGCGATGGCGCCTACACGGTCACGCAGACCGAGCGGCACTGGCCGACGCAGCTGGACTCGGTCGCGGTGGATCCGGGAACCGGGCAGGTCGTGTCGGAGCAGCGCTTCGCCGACTTCTCGCTGATGGCCAAGCTCGCCCGGTGGGGCGTCGACGCGCACATGGGGCTGTTGTTCGGCCTGCCGAACCAGCTCGTGCTCGCCGCGCTGGCGATCGGGCTGATCAGCATGGTGGCCTGGGGTTACCGGATGTGGTGGCTGCGCAGGCCGACCCGCGGTTTCGGCTCCCCACCGGAACGCGGGGTGTGGCGACGCGTGCCCGGCCGGGTGCTGGCGCCGATCATCCTCGCCACCGCGTTCATCGCGTACGCGCTGCCGCTGCTTGGCGCTTCGCTGCTGCTGTTCCTGGCCGTCGACGTCGCACTCGGCGCCCGCCGCACGACGGGAGTCTGACCGTGGTCGAATCTCTGCTGCTCCGCTGGATCCTGACCGTCCTGTTCACCGCCTCCGCTCTCTGGGGCCTGCACCGGATCGTCCGGGCGGAACCGATCTCACCCATGTCCGGCCGGCTCACCGAGCAGGACCGGGAGATCCCTGGTGGCCCGGCAGTGCGGATCAGCACTGCCTGGCACGTCGTCATGAGCGCGGCGATGGTGGCGATGTGCTGGCCGTGGGGCATGACGATCCCCGTGGCTCCGCAACTGGTGCTGTTCGCGCTCATGGCCGTGTGGTTCCTGGCGCTGACCGCCAACATCGGCTGGTGCACCGGGCACCGCCGCTGGCAGCACGCGCACCACGCGGTGATGGCGGCAGGGATGTGCTGGATGCTGGCCGCGATGCCGTCGCTTATGTCGCACGGGGAAAGCGATTCCGGGCACGTCCACCACCACTCGATGGGCTCCGGGATCCTGGCTTCGGCACCGGATCCGACGCCGGCGAACTGGGTTGCCGTGGTGTTCCTGCTGCTCGGCGGCTACTTCGTCCTGACCGCGCTGCCATGGCTGTCCGCTGCGGTGGACATCGGCAGAAAGGCGCAGACCCGGCCGCAGCGCGAAGCCGCCTACGAAGCGACCTGCCACGCCGCGATGACCGCGGGGATGGGCGTGATGTTCCTGGCCGTGGTCTGACGATTTGTGAGTGCTCCGGGGTGCTGCTCCGAAGCACTCAAAAATCCACAGTGGACGATCAGGCTGCACGCAGGACCGCGACCGGACAGGGCGCGCGGTTGACCATCGCATGGCTCACCGAACCGAGGAGACTGCGACGGACGCGACCGCGACCGTGGCTGCCCACGACCAGCAGCGCCGCTTCCTCCGCTTCGCGCAGCAGCGCCTGCCTGGGCTTCTCCGGGGTGACCACGCGCCGGACCTTGACGTCCGGGTACTGCTCGGTCCAGCCCGCCAGCGATTCCGCGATCAGCCCTTCGGCCTCCTCGCGTACCTCCGACCACGGCAGTTCCCATTTGCCCACCCACGAGAACGGATCCAGCGGCAGATCGCTCCAAGCGTGCACGCCCACCAAATCGCAGTGGTTGCGGGAAGCGAAGTCGAAGGCGAAGCCGATCGCGGCGCGGCTGGTGGCCGAACCGTCCACGCCCACCACCACCGGCGCCGATTCCGCGAGGTCGCGGCCGTCGCGGACCACCACGACCGGGGAACCACCACGCGTGGCCAGCAGTTCCGCCGAGGTTGCACCCAAGCCGATCGCCGCTTCCAACTGCGGCCCGCCGAGCACCAGCAGCTCGGCATCGACGGCCATCGCGGCGAGCACCTGGACCGGATCGCCGAACGGCAGTTCGCTGCGCACCTCCATCCCGGGGTCGATCTCGTGGCACTTCTCGACGAGCTCGGCGAGCTCGCGCCGCAGCGCCTGCTGGAGGGGCTCCACCACGTTGCCCTCCCCCGGCACCCTGATCGCAGCGTGCTCCTCGAACGGCCAGGTCAGCACGTGGACCAGCAGCAGCGATCGGCCTCGGCCGGCGGATTCCCGGGCCGCCCACCGCACTGCCCGCCGCGACGACTCCGACAGGTCGAACCCCACCACCACAGCGCCGCTGCTGGTCACGGACATAACAAGTCCCCCTCAAGCTTGACCTCCAGATTGCGCCACCGCCGCATCCGGACGTCAGAGCACTTCGTCACCGACGGGCTGGTGACCATCGGCTCTACCTGATCCGCCGGTGTGCCGACAGGCTGGAAGAGCATCGGGGCGACGGAGGGGTCACGATGAACACGAGCATCACACCAGTGGGCAGCCTGACCGCCGACGAGGTCCGTGAGGTCCTGATCGCGGCCACCGCCGCCCCATCTCTGCACAACACCCAGCCCTGGCGGTTCCACTGCACGCCGACCGCGATCGAGCTGCACGCCGATCCCTCCCGCGCGCTGAAGGCCGCCGATCCCGAGCACCGCGAGCTCGTGCTGGCCTGCGGAGCGGCATTGCTGAACCTGAGGCTGGCGATCCGCACTCTCGGAGCAGCGCCGGACGTCCGACAGTTCCCCGAGCACGAGCGACCCACGCTGCTGGCGACCGTGCGCACGTGCGCGCAACGACCTGCGACTCCGGCGGAGCGCGAGCTCGCGGCGGCGATTCCGAAACGCCGGACCAATCGCAAGCCGTTCCACGAAGATCCGGTTCCGACCGTGCTGCAGGAGCAGCTCCGCCAGGCGGCCGAGGCCGAGCGCGGCTGGTTGGCCGTCCTAGACCACTCGCAACGGCACAAGCTGGGCGAGTTGAGCCGGCAGGCGCACCAGATACAGCTCGACGACCCGGACTTCGCCGCCGAGTGGGCGCGCTGGACCGGCCGAGCCGACGACGCGCGCGAAGGCGTTCCGGCACGCAAGAGCGGACCGACTCCGGAGCCCCAGGACGAGTTCGTGCTGCGGGACTTCAGCGGTGGCAATGCGCGCACCCGCGTGGCGGGCAAGGACTTCGAGCCCGATCCGTTGATCTGCGTCCTCGGCTCGTTCCAGGATTCGCGGCATGCGCAGTTGCAGGCGGGGATGGCCATGCAGCGGGTTCTGCTGACCGCGACGGCAAACGGGCTGGCCAGCTCGTTCCTCTCGCAGGTCGTGGAGATCCCGGACACCCGCCGGGAACTGCGCGAACTCCTCGGCCGCGGTCTGTGGCCGCAGATCGTGCTGCGCATCGGCTACGGCTCCCCCGTGCCAGCCACCCCGCGGCGTCCGCTGGAGGACGTCGTTACCGGCGAACTCGCGCCAAACCACCGCAGCTGACCCGCGCTGCCGCCATGAGTCCGAAGTGGACTTCCGGCGAGCGGCGACCGCACGAGCGGCACCTGCGTAGACGGGCGTCCGGCCATCGCTGGTAGCGTTTTAAATCAGTCAGTTGATTTAAAACGCGCCGAAGCGCTGTGGCCTGCGGCACTTCGCCACCGATGCGAGAAGGGCCAGCATGTCGATGCTCCCGCCGCAGGTCCCCGACGAACTCGACTTCGACACCGACGCCCTGCGCGAGCGGTACCGCGCGGAACGCCAGCGCCGGGATCCCCGGCATCGAGACCTTCACCGGGCATACCTTCCACACCAGCCGCTGGGACTACGGCCACACCGGGGGGACCGGACGGCGGCCTCACCGGCCTGGCCAACAAGCGGATCGCGGTGATCGGCGCCGGCGCCACGGCCGTCCAGGTCGTCCCGCACGTGGGCCGCGACGCCGAGCACCTCTACGTCTTCCAGCGCAAACCGTCCTCAGTGGACGTGCGAACAACCGGCGCACCGACCCGCAGTGGGCAGCTTCCCTGGAACCTGGCTGGCACACCCGGCGCCGGAAGAACTTCCAGGCAGCGGTCACCGGGCACGAGGTGGCCGGTGACCTGGTGGCCGACGCCTGGACCAGCAGCGGGCACGTGCTGGGCAAGATCATCGCCACCGACGCCCACGCGCACCTGCCGCGCGACGAGTGGAAGCGGATCGAGGAGGTCCTCGACTTCCAGAAGATGAACCAGCTGCGCAGCCGCGTCGACGCGATCGTCTGCGACCCGGCGACCGCCGAGCGCGCCAACGGCGAAGGCAGCGTGCTTCACCTGCGACGCCGGTCGCGCGAATAACGCCTTCTGGAGCGCATTTCGGCCAGGGCCAGTTCGTCCGTCATCGTCCGCTTTCCGCGCTGATCGTCTTCTCGCGCTGTTCGGATCTTGCACACCGGTTGTTCATCACCGAGTGGTTCGATGATCGAAACCGGAGTTCCGGGATCCGAGGAAGGCGGTCGATGATGGCCCTCGCCGAGCTTGGGCGCCGGAAGGCGTTGAGCACCGTGGTCGCGGTCGGCGCGTTACTGCTTTCGACACCAGCGGCAACAGCCACCGAATCGCTGCGCATCGAGACGCAATTGGCACCGGGTGTCACGTACCGGTCGTTCGAGATGTCCACAGTGCACGGTCCGGTCGTGACCTACCTGCTCACCGCCGATCTGCGCGTCCCGACCGTCAAACTCGATCTACTGCACCCGGATTCGGTCGCCGCGCGCGACGAAATCCCCGACATGACCAACGCCGGCGGTGCGGTCGCCGGGGTCAACGGCGACTTCTTCCACATCAGCGAGTCGCACGAAGGAATCCCGGCCACCGGATCATCGGTGGGACCGGAGATCGCCGACGGCGAGGATCTCAAGGCCGCGGTGCCCAACGGCCAGCGGTTCGGTCCCGCCCTGCCTGCCGGGACTTCCACCGAGGACGTCTTCGGGGTCGGCGTCGACCGGCGGGCGCGGGTGTCCAGCCTCGAACTCGACGGGTTGCTGCGCAGCCGCGGCCGGACCGCCGAGATCTCCGGGTTGAACCAGTACGCGCTTCCAGTGGACGGCATCGGCGTCTACAACTCGGACTGGGGCGAGGTTTCGCGCGCGAGAGCGGTGTGCGGGACCGACACCGACCGCTCGGCGCCGTGCAGCGATCAGACCGAAGAAGTCGTCGTCCGCGACGGCGTGGTCGCCTCCGCGCAGGACAAGCCCGGCGCTGGGGACATCCCGGCCGGAACGGTGGTCCTGGTGGGACGCGAGGGTGGTGCTGCCGAGCTGGAGAAGCTCGACGTCGGCGATCGCGTCGTGGTCGAGACGCACCTTTCGGCAGCCGAGGCGCCGCCGCTGGACTTCGCGGTCGGCGGTTTCCCGATCCTGCGCGACGGACATCCGCTGCCCGATCTCGACACCAAAGAACTGGCCCCGCGAACGGCGGCTGGCGTCAGTGCGGACGGCCGCACGGCTTACCTGCTGACCGTGGACGGGCGTTCGGCGGCCAGCACCGGGCTGAGCGTGCGCGAGACGGCTGAGCTCCTGCAGTCCTTCGGCGCGGTCGACGGGATGAACCTCGACGGCGGCGGTTCCTCGACCATGGCGGTGCGCGAACCGGGTCAAGACGCGGCGACGGTGCGCAACGTGCCTTCCGACGGCGTGCCACGACCGGTCGCCAACGGAGTCGGCGTCTTCTCCCACTGAAATCACATACCCTAAGGGGGTATGTGAAGCGGGACAGAGGAACCGATGCGCACACTCCTGCACCTGCAACGGACGCACGAACGGCGCCAGGTGCACACCCGGCTGGAAGCCGTCGTGCACCTGTGCTGCCACCGCCTCGTCCCCGCCATCACCGCCGAGTTGCGCCGTGGCGGCACCGTCGGCGCGCGGATCACAGCCCGTGCCGCGTCTCCCTGCTGGACGCCAGGAAACCGCTGATCGCGCTTACCGGAACGTGCGCTTGGCGAACTCGGCAACCGTCTTGCCGGCGTTGGCCTTGCGGGCGATCTTGTGGTTGGCGCCGAGCAGGAGGCGGAGCTGGTAGACGCTCTCCCAGCGGAACGCCTGCCACGGGGAAACGTGCCAAGCCCGCTGGAACAGGCGCTTGGTCGCCGCCACCGAGTCCGGGGACCGGGTCGCGAGCTGCTCGGCCAGCTCCACCGCCGCCGCGTGCGGATCGTCGCCGACCTCGGTGACCAGACCGAGCTCGTGCGCCTTGGTCCCGTCGAAGACCTCCGCGGTCATGGCCAGGCGCTTGGCGACGTCCATCGGCAGCAGCTCGCGCAGCGTCGCGGTGCCGCTCATATCCGGCACCAGCCCCCACTTCGCCTCCATCACGGAGAACTGCGCGTCGGGCGTGGCGAACCGGAAGTCTGCGCCCAGGGCGAGCTGGAGCGCGCCGCCGAAGCAGTGGCCGCGGATCACCGCCAGCACCGGGACCGGCAACCGCCGCCAGGCCCAGCACGCCTCCTGGTAGAGGTTGGTCGAGCGCCACGGGGGCCGCAGGAAGTTGAGCATCATCTGCCCTTGCTTCTTGCCCACCGAGGCGAAGTCGAGCCCGGCCGAGAACGAGCGCCCCGCGCCGCTGAGGACGACCGCCCGCACCGACCGGTCGGCGCGCACCTTCGCGGCGGCGTCGATCAGGGCGTGCAGCATGTCCAGGTCGAGCCCGTTGAGCCGGTCCTCCCGGGTCATGGTGACGCGGGCCAGTGGCCCGTCGATCTCGACCGACACGCGATCCGGCATCTGCGACTCCTCGGGTTCAACAGTGAACCACCCGATCCTACTGGTCGGTAACATCGCTGGCCAGAACCCCTCGATCATCAACCCGCGGTCACGCGACGTGTTTTGCATCGCCCTTCCGGCCCAGCGCCACCGAACTGTTGACAACGGAACGTGTTCGATTCACGCTTCGTGTTGTGAACCTGTCTGACAGCCGGACAGCTGGCCTCCAGCGGGTCAGCGCGATGGAGGCCGTGCTGGCCCACCTCCGCGACGCCATCGTGCGCGGTGAGTACGCGGTCGGCGCCAAGCTGCCGTCCGAGGCCGCGCTCGGCAGGGAGTTCGAGGTGAGCCGGTCGGTCGTGCGGGAGGCGCTGCGCGGCCTGCAGGCCCTCGGGCTCACCGTGTCGCGGACCGGCACGGGCACCTTCGTCGTCGCCGACGAACCCGTCGACAACCCCAGGTTCGGCTCGTACTCGGCGCGGGACCTGTTCGAAGTGCGCCGCCACGTGGAGATACCGGCCGCCGGTTACGCCGCCCTGCGGCACACCACCGACGACCTGGGCCTGCTCACCGACCTGCTGGAGCGGATGACCCGCGAGACCGACGACACCGCGTGGGTCGCGCTGGACTCGCTGTTCCACATCACCGTCGCCCAGGCTTCGGGCAATCCCGTGTTCGGCAAGGTCATCGAGGAGATCCGGGACGCCTTGGCCAAGCAGTCCGCCTTCCTGAACCAGCGCGGCGACCGCCGCGCGGAATCCGACGCCGAGCACCGCGAGCTCGTCGACGCCATCGCCGGCGGCCGGGAGAGCGCCGCAACCGAGGCGATGGCCCACCACCTGACGAACGTCGAGCACGCGCTCAGCGACATCGTCGGCCGCCCCTGAACGACCCGCGGCTGCGCGACCCGCAGCCGAATCCGACCACGCCCCACGAGGAGGTACCACGAATGAACCCCGCTCCCCCGACCGGGGTGCCCGCGCACGAGCCGCTGGTGCACGTCCTGCGCGACGGCCTGGTCGAAAGCGTCCACCACGGCTCGGTCGTGGTGCTGGGGCCGGACGGCTCGACGCTGTTCCAGGCCGGTGACGTCGACAGCGCCTTCTACCCGCGTTCGGCGGCCAAGCCGGTGCAGGCGGTGGCCATGACCCGGCTCGGCCTGTCGCTGCCACCGGACCTGCTCGCGCTGACCGCCGCCAGCCACTCCGGCGAGCAGTTCCACATCGACGGAGCCCGGCGCGTGCTGGCGGCCAGCGGATCCACCGAGGACGACCTCGGCAACCCGGCAGACCTGCCGTTCGACCCGGTCGAGCGGGACCGCTGGATCGCGGCGGACCGACCGGCGCGCAAACTGGCGCACAACTGCTCGGGCAAGCACGCGTCCATGCTGTGGACCGCGCAGGAGAACGGTTGGTCCACATCGGACTACCTGAATCCCGCCCACCCCCTGCAGCACGAGATCGCCGCCACCGTCGAGGAACTCACCGGGCAGCGGATCGCGCACGTGGCCGCGGATGGTTGCGGCGCGCCGTTGTTCGCCGTTTCGCTGCGCGGCCTGGCCACAGCGGCCGGGCGGATCGCCAGTGCACCGGACGGGACGCCGGAAAGCGCTGTCGCGCAGGCGATCCGGTCGCACCCCGAGATGGTCGGCGGAACTCGGCGCGATGCCACCACGCTGATGCGAACGGTGCCGGGGTTGATCGCCAAGGACGGTTTCGAGGCGGTGCAGATCGCCGCGCTTCCTGACGGCACGGCGATCGCCGTGAAAATCGCCGACGGCACCGACCGCGCACGGCTTCCGGTGACGCTGGTGGCGTTGGTGTTGGCGGGCGTCGACCCGAAGGCGCTGAAACCGTTCGCCGACCCGCGGTTCGCCGTGGTCGACGAGTTGGCGCCGGACCTGCGCGCCGCCTGATCCTTTCCACGGCTCGGAGTCGCCCGGGAGTGGCTCCGAGCCGTTGTCTTGAATCCCCTCTGGCTCCACGAACTTCGTCCACATCAGACGCTGTTCGTGATGCACCTCGCCGCGCTGTCGGTTAATTCGGTGGCGTCGCGCTGGGAAACGCGTGATCATTGGTGAGTCCCAAGAGTTCAGAGGAAGGACGATCATGCATACGGCAGTCGACGGCGCCAGGGTGCCGATCCGGATGTGGGCGGATCCGCAGTCCGTGGAGGACGCCGCGATGCGCCAACTGCACAACGTCGCCAACCTGCCGTGGGTGCACGGCCTGGCCGTGATGCCCGACGTGCACTACGGCAAGGGCGCCACCATCGGCAGCGTCATCGCCATGCGCGACGCGGTGTCCCCGGCCGCGGTGGGCGTCGACATCGGCTGTGGGATGAGCGCGGTGCGCACCTCGCTGACCGCTAGCGACCTGCCCGACGATCTCGGCGTGCTGCGGCGGCGGATCGAGTCGGCCGTGCCGGTCGGCTTCGCCATGCACCGCACCCCGGTCAACCCCGCCCGCGTGCCCGGCACCGGCGGCTGGCAGCAGTTCTGGTCCGGTTTCGGCGACCTGCACCCGGGTGTACAGGGCATTCAGGACCGGGCGCGGGCGCAGGTGGGCACGCTCGGTGGGGGAAACCACTTCATCGAGGTCTGCCTGGAGCAGGGCGGCCCGGACGCCGGCCGCGTGTGGCTGATGCTGCACTCCGGTTCCCGAGGCATCGGCAACGAGCTGGCCAAGCGGCACATCGACATCGCCCGCAAGCTCCCGCACAACGCCGACCTGCCGGACCCCGATCTCGCGGTGTTCGTGGCCGGAACCCCGCAGATGCAGGCGTACCGGCGAGACCTGTTCTGGGCCCAGGACTACGCAGCGCGCAACCGCGCGACGATGCTGTCCCTGGTGCAGCTGGCACTGGCCGACACGGTGCCCGGAACCCGCTTCGACACGCCGACCAGCTGCCACCACAACTACGTGGCGGAGGAGGTCCACGACGGGGTCGAGGTGCTGGTGACCCGCAAGGGCGCGATCCGCGCCGGCTCGGGCGACCTGGGCATCATCCCGGGGAGCATGGGAACCGGTTCGTTCATCGTGCGCGGCCTGGGCAACGCCCGGTCCTTCGAATCGGCCTCGCACGGTGCGGGGCGTCGGATGTCGCGGACGAAGGCTCGCAAGACCTTCACCGAGGCAGACCTGGCGGCGCAGACTGCAGGCGTGGAGTGCCGCAAGGACGGCGGAGTGGTCGACGAAATCCCGGCCGCCTACAAGGACATCGAGTCCGTGATCGCAGCCCAGACCGACCTCGTCGAGGTCGTCACGCACCTCAAGCAGGTCGTCTGCGTCAAGGGCTGATGAAACCTCGTAACGCGCGAATGCGCCGCGGCTCGGGCCGCGGCGCATTCGCACATCGCTCACCTCCGCGCGCGCTCGTCAGCGTCTGCGGGATCGACAGTAGCCTAATTGAAAATGATTATCGTTACTGTCTATGCTTGGGGTGGGTCCGCCGCCGCTGGGCCCGGGAAGGAATGAGCGTGAAGGTCCGAGCATCGATCAAATCCCTGAAGGACAAGGAGGGCTCTCAGGTGGTCCGCCGCAGGGGCAAGGTTTACGTCATCAACAAGCGGAATCCGCGTTGGAAGGCCCGACAGGGCTGAGCGCAGGTGGCGCGGAGACGCCTGCGTCTCCGCGCCACCTGGGACGCTGCGCTAGTTCCGGACCTTCGGGGAGTTGGCCTTGGTCAGTGCCGGGTCGTTGATCACGACAGGGTCCAGGACCTCGTCGATCTTGGCCAGCAGGTCTTCGCCGAGCTGCACGCCGGCGGCCTTGACGTTCTCGGTGACCTGTTCCGGACGGGAGGCGCCCATGATTGCCGCGGAGACGTTGGAGTTCTGCAGCACCCAGGCCACCGCCAGCTGGGCCATCGACAGCCCCGCCTGCGCGGCTAGGGGTTCGAGCTGCTGGACCCGCGTCAGGACGTCGTCGTGCAGCCAGCGGGCGACGAAGTTCGCGCCGGTCTCGTCGGTGGCCCTGCTGCCCGCGGGCGGCGGCGTTCCCGGCCGGTACTTCCCGGTCAGCACGCCCTGCGCGATCGGGGACCACACGATCTGACCGAGCCCGAGTTCCGCGCTGGTGGGCACCACTTCGTCCTCGATGATCCGCCAGAGCATCGAGTACTGCGGCTGGTTCGACACCAGCGGGATCCGCAGTTCGCGGGCGAGCCCGTGCGCGGCGCGGATCTGCTCGGCGGTCCACTCCGACACCCCGATGTAGAGCGCCTTGCCCGCCCGGACCACGTCGGCGAACGCCTCCATGGTCTCCTCCAGCGGCGTTTCCGGGTCGTAGCGGTGCGCCTGGTAGAGGTCGACGTAGTCGGTCTGCAGGCGGAGCAGCGACGCATCGATCGATTCCGCGATGTGCTTGCGCGAGAGCCCGCGGTCGTTGCGGCCCGGCCCGACCGGGAAGTACACCTTCGTGAAGATCTCCAGCCCGGCTCGGCGTTCACCCCGCAGCGCCCGGCCGAGCACCTCCTCGGCACGTCCTTCCGCATAGACGTCGGCCGTGTCGAAGGTGGTGATCCCGGCGTCCAGCGCGGCGCGAATGCACGCGACCGCGGCCTGCTCCTCGACTTGGGAGCCGTGCGTCAGCCAGTTCCCGTAGGCGATCTCGCTGATCACCAGACCGCTGCGGCCGAGGTGGCGGAATTCCATGACTTCTCCCCGCTCGTCGACTGATCAAGCCCGGAGCCGCACGGCTCCGGGGGCGAGTATGGCCCGCAACGGGAAACCCGACCGGCCCACGGCGGCGGTCAGGAACTGGAGTCGCGGGCGAAGGTGGCGACGAGGAGTTCGTTGAGCCGTTCCGCATCCGCGTACAGCGCAACGTGCGCGTTCCGTTCGGACTTCGAGTCGGGGCGCGTGTCGATGACGGTCCGCCCCACGGTGAGCGGGCTGGCGGTCTCCACCTCGACGGGGAAGTGCTGGGTGGAGATCACCTCGGGTTCGACGAGGTAGGCGGTGCACACCACGTCGTGCACCGGCGCCGCGTTCCCGGCCACCGCCATCTGCTCGTAGGCGGCGATTCGGCGCGAGATGAACCGGGCAGCGGCCGTACCTGCCTGGGTTCCCAGCCCTTCGAGCGCATCGCAGGTCTTCTGCGGGACCAGCGCCTGGTGGGTCGCGTCGAGCGTCACCAAGGTGAGCGGGTCGAAACCGGCGGACAGCACCACGTTCGCGGCTTCCGGGTCGGCCCAGATGTTGAACTCGGCGGACGCGGTCACGTTGGCGACGGCGTGGCCACCGCCCATCACGACCAGTTGTTCCACCGCGCTGGCCAGCGACGGATCGATCGTGAGCGCGGTGGCGACGTTGCTCAGCGGCCCGACGGCCACCAGCGTGATCTGCTCCGTGGTCGCGCGCAGGGTCTCCACCAGGTACTCCACCGCTCCGGTGTCCTGCGCCGTGATGCGCGGGGCCGGGATCGGCAGGGCGGTGCCGTGCGGGTCGTGGTCGTCGTCCTGCTCGAAGTGCCGGCCGCCGGGGAAGCCGCGCCGGGCGATCGGGCGCGGCACGCCCGGGTGCACCGGGATGTCCGGGCAGCCGATCCAGTCCAGCACGCGCAGCGTGTTGTCCGTGGTGTTCTCCAGCGGCACGTTGCCGTTGACCGTGGTGACGCCGAGCAGGTCGAGATCGGGGTGCAGCGCGGCGAACATGATCGCCACGGCGTCATCGGTGCCGGTGTCGACGTCGAGGATGACCTTGCGGCCCATGGGGTTCCCCTCCTCGGTATGGACGAGTCACGCGGTGTACTTGGCGACGTATCGCTTCTGCCAAGGGGTTTCGACCGCGCGGTGGTCGAAGTGGGCGCGGACGTAAGCGACCGCTTCAGCCGCTGGGACTCCGTCGATGACCGCGAGGCAGGCCAGTGCTGTGCCGGTTCTGCCCTTGCCACCAGCGCAGGCGAGCTCCACCCGCTCGTGCTCGGCCCGCCCCCAGGCTTCGCGCAGCACCTGGCGGGCATGGCTCCGGTCGGCGGGCAGCCGGAAGTCCGGCCAGCGCAGCCACCGGCTCTCCCACTCGACCAGAGGTGGCTGCTTTCCGAGCAGGTACACGGCGAAATCCGGTTGTGGCCCGGCGGGAAGCGGCTTGCTCAGAGCGCGTCCTCGAACCGAACGACCGGATGGCAGTTGAAGCACGCCGCCCCCGGTCGGCTCCCACAACTCGATCACGCCGCCAGCCTACGCGCGCCGCGATGGCGGTGGAACCCGGTTCAGCGGCGTCGAACGGCCGTGCGGCACCCTGGTGTCCGACTCCTACGACGAAGGGACGGCGGCATGAACCAGGTGCCGGGTGCGGATGGCCTCGCGGGCAAGGTCGCGCTGGTGACCGGCGCGAGCGGGGGCATCGGCAGCGGGATCGCGCGCCGGTTCGCGCAGGCCGGAGCTCGGGTGGTGGTCCAGTACCACCGCGACGAAGCGGGCGCGGGCGAGGTCGTTCGCGACGTCGAATCGATCGGTGGCAGCGCCGTCGCGGTTCAGGCCGACCTCCGCTCCCCCGACGGTGCCGACCGTGTCGTGCAGGTCGCGCTCGACGGCTTCGGGAGCCTCGACGCCGCGGTGCTCAACGCCGGCATCCAACCGCTCCAGCCGCTGGCCGAGATGTCGCTCGCCGACTTCCGCGCGGTGCAGGAATCCAATGTGGACGCCACGTTCCTGGTGCTGCAAGCCGCCCACCGCGCGATGTCCGCGCAGGCCGAAGGTGGCGCCGTGGTCGCCATCGGGTCGATCGTCGGTTCCCAGCCCAAGCCTGGATCGGCGCACTACGCGGTGTCCAAGGCGGCCGTCGACATGCTGGTGCGCTCGGCTGCGCTGGAGTACGCGCGCGACGGGGTCCGCATCAACCTGGTCTCCCCCGGCCTGATGGACCGCCCGGCCATCCGGACGGACTGGCCGGAGGGTGTGGCGCAGTGGGAGGCCGGCAACCCCATCGGCCGGCTCGGGCAGCCGGCCGACATCGCTGATGCGTGCCTGTTCCTGTGCGGCCCGGGCAGCAGCTGGGTGACCGGGCAGGAGCTGGTCGTCGACGGTGGCGCCTCGGTGCGCCCCACCTGGTGAGCAGGAGGAACAGCATGCACATCGGTCTGCCCGGTGGGGACGATCCGGCTGTCGGCCAGGCTCTGATCGAGCGGCTCGGCTTGGAGCCGCTCGAAGGCGAAGGCGGTCACGTTCGCAAGATGTACGCCGACGAGAACATGTCGTCGGCGATCTACCTGATGATCGCGCCGGACTTCTCCGCCCTGCACAAGCTGGACTCGCCTGAGGTCTACCACTGGCAGGGTGGCGCGCCGGTCCGGATGCTGGTGCTGGATCCCGACGGCACCAGCCGCCGGGTGACGCTCGGCCCGGACCTCGATGCCGGTCAGGTGTTGCAGATCGTCATCCCGGCCGGTGCCTGGCAGGGCTCTCGCCCGGACGGCGCGTGGTCGATGGTGGGGCTCACGCTCGCCCCGCCGTTCCGGTTCGAAGGATTCGCCCTGGGTGACAGCGCCGACCTCAGCCAGGGATGGCCGGAGGCCGCTGACGAGATCGACGCCCTGACCCGCTGACCAGTCACAACTCGGCTTCGCCCTGGATGCAGGTGATCGCGGCTCCTCCGACCCAAATGGTGCCGAGTTCGTCGCGGTCGATCGAAATCCGGCCGTCGGCGCCGACCGCAGTGCCCTGGTGCGCGGTGTAGTGCTCGGGGGCTCGTCCGGTTCCGATGAGCCACTGCGCGATGCCTGCGTTGAGGCTGCCGGTGACCGGGTCTTCGACCACCTGGTTGCCCTCCGGGAAGAACGCGCGCACCTCGAACTGGTGCGCCGCGCCCGGCGGGTGCGGGCCCACCACGCCCAGCGGCGGAAGCGTCGCCGGTGGGGCGGGCACGCGCAGCACCTCGTCCGCGCTGTCGAGCAGGATTCCCACCCAGCCCGGCCCGTTGTCCACCCACTGGGCGTCTCGAAGCTGCCCCAGCCAGTTCGAGAGCTCGTCGTGCAGCTGGTCGTCGACCGGTCCCTGGCGAATCAGCGGCGGCGCGGCGAAGGCGTATCGACCGTTGTCGCCGCGCAACTCGATCAGACCTGCGGTGCACTCCTGGACGATCCGCTCCCCGACCGGGTTCGGTTGCTGGGAAAGCCAGGCGTGGCAGCTCCCGAGCGTGGGGTGCCCCGCGAACGGCAGCTCACCGGACGGGGTGAAGATCCTGACCCGGTAGTCGGCTTCCGGTGTGGTCGGCGGCAGCAGGAAAGTCGTCTCGGAGAGGTTCGTCCAGCGCGCGAACCGCTGCATCGCCTCATCGGACAGCCCGTCGGCGTCGAGCACCACGGCAAGCGCGTTGCCGGTGCAGGGAGCCGCGCCGAACACGTCGACCTGGGCGAAGGGACGGCGAATACCATCAGATGAAGTCACCGCACCATGCTCTCAAGCACCCCCGGCCACCGAGCAAGGTCCAATCGCGACTCACCTGGATCGGTACGTCCAGGCCGGGTACGGGACCGACCACAGTGGACACCCGGGCGGCCCTGCGTTTGGTGATCAGTGTTGCGGGCCAACCACGTGCTGTGGGTGATTCCGGCGCGAGCGGGGTTCCCCGCAGTCTGCGCGTCGCGGCTGCGGTGGGTTGGCGGTTGCTCGTGCTGGTCGCCGTGGTGTGGGTGCTGTGGAAGGTCTTCGACGCGCTCTACGGCGAGGTCATGTCGGTCGCGGTGGCCGGCCTGCTCGCCGCGCTGATGGCCCCCGTGGTGAACTGGCTGGTGCGCAGAGGGGTGCACCGCACGCTGGCCGCCTTGCTCGTGCTCGTCGGTGGGCTCTGCGCGCTCGGCGCGGTGCTGGCGGTAGTGATCAACACGCTCGTGGCCGGGCTGGCCGGGCTGAGCGAGCAGCTGGTCGCCAGCTTCGAGCAGATCCGCAGCTGGCTCATCCGCGGCCCGCTGAGCCTGAACCAGCAGCAGCTCAACGAGGTGTTCCAGCAGCTCACGCAGGCGCTGCGGATCGACCAGGGCGGGTTGCCGACAACGGCGCTGGCCACCACCGGCACACTGCTGCGGTTCCTGGCCGGGATGCTGCTCGGGCTGTTCACTCTGTTCTTCTTCCTCCGCGACGGCGGCCGGATCTGGTCGTTCGTCGTGCAGGTGACGGTGCCGCGAACAGTCCGCGAGCACGTGCACGTCGCCGGGAAGCGCGGCTTCGCGACACTCGTGGCCTACGTTCGCGCGACGGCGGCGGTGGCGTTCATCGACGCGGCGTTGATCGGCATCGGAGCCGCTGTGCTCGGGGTTCCGCTGCCGTTCGTGCTGGCCGTGGTGATCTTCCTCGGCGCCTTCGTGCCCTACGTCGGCGCAGTGGTCACCGGCGGGCTGGCCGTGCTCGTCGCGCTGGCCGCCAACGGGTTCGTCACGGCGTTGATCCTGCTGGCCGTGGTGGTGTGCGTGATGCAGCTGGAAGGCCACGTGCTGCAGCCGTTCCTGCTGGGGCACGCCGTGCGGCTGCACCCGTTGGCGGTGGTGCTCAGCGTGACCTCGGGCTTCACCATCGCCGGAGTGGGCGGGGCCGTCCTGGCCGTACCGCTGGTCGCGACCGCGAACACAGTCGTGCGATCACTGGTGACCGATTCGCACGCCTCCCCTGGCCCCAGCTCCAACGGACAGGGCCCTTGACGACTCAAAACCCAGCTCTTCGCAGGCACACCCGCAGTTCAGGCTGGCGCTGAGGTTCCGCCACCCGCACCGATGAGCAAGATGGACCTGGTTCAGGCCCGGAAGTGCGCCAGGCGGTGCTCCAGCTCGTCACCGGCGTTCGGCATGCGGAACGCCGGCGGTAGCACCAGGCCGGGACTGCGGCCGCGGACCGCGTCGCCGAGGAACTTCCGCACCGCGCTCGGGTGCGGAAGGATGTCACCGCCCAGGAACTGCAGTGCGGTCGTGTCCCCCGTGCCGTCGGTCTCCACGCGCAGCGCCCAGCCACTGACCTCGTCCCAGGTCAGCAGCAGCGGGTAGTCCAGCAGCGTCGGCACGCGCGAGCACACCAGGATGATCGCGGTGGCCAGGCCGTCATCGAAGTCGACGTCTACCTCCGCCACATCGTCCCCCAGCACGTCCGCCACGGACCGGATGTAGTCGACCAGACCGCTGGCCGCCGGGCTCCTCGTGTCCATCGCCGTCCCCCCTCGGTTCTCGGACATCGCTCCCCACGGGTATCCACGCCGAACGCAGCGCAGACGTACCGATGGCGTGAACCGTCCGCTGTGGACCTTTCGGTGCACGCAGCACCCCACACGCAACACAAGAATCCCAGTCGCAACACCAGCACCGGCGGACCTCACCCGCCACCACCCCGACCAGCCGGGAATGCACCGAGCGAACCGCGGGTAGTCGTGGGGTCACCGTTCGGAGGAAGGAGTACCACCATGGGGATCCTCAGCTGGATACTGTTCGGGCTGATCGCCGGGGCGATCGCCAAGTTCATCCTTCCCGGCCGCGATCCCGGCGGGATCATCGTGACCATCCTGATCGGCATCGTCGGCGGGTTCCTCGGCGGCTGGATCGGCTCCCACCTCACCGGCAGCGGCGGGGTCACCGGCTTCAACCTGATGAGCTTCGTGTGGGCAGTGATCGGCTCGCTGCTCCTGCTGGTGATCTACCGCCTGATCTTCCACCGAAGTCACGCTTGACCAGCACCCACCGGGCGAACCGCCGAGCGGGTCGTTAACCCTTTAGCGGGAAGCGAAAACCTGCACCGCTGCCCGGGGTCTGCCAGTGTTGGGCACCGCGATCAGTCCTCCGGTCGCGACCCGGCCGGAGCGATGCGCGATGCTCACTACCGTGTCGCTCCAGCCAGGTCAATGCTTCCCGGAGGCTCTCATGGCATTGCCGTCCCCCATCTCCGACTCCCGACGGCGCGTGCACCTGGTCGGCTCGTTGCCTCCCGACATCGCCCCGGATGCCGTTTCGGGCATGCGCTGGGTGCTCGAGCACACCGGAAACGCCGAGCTCACCGCACTGCCCTGCGATGTGGACCCGAACTGGATCATCGACTACCTGGTGGCGCGCGCCGAAGTTCCCGGGCTCGAGACCGCGAAGTCCGGTGATGGAAGCAGCTACGCCACGATGCCGGTCTACCGGGTTCGCTCCGGACACCGGCTGACCCCCGACGACATCGCGCTGGGCCGCCCGTCCGAGGTGGCCGCAGCGGTCGCCGCACGCCGTCAGCTCGGCGCCGCACCACCCGTCCAGGTCAGCGTTCCGTCCTCTTTGGACCTATCGATCTTCACCCTGGGCGTGGGTCAGATACCGCGGTTCCACGCTGTTTTCGAACAGATGATCATCTCGGAGGTCACCCGGATCGCGCAATCCCACGGCACCGAAGTGACGTTCCAACTGGAATCACCGGCAGTCCTCTACGTCATGCACCGAGCGCCGGCTGCGGCCCGCCGTGCGGCCGCACGACTGCTCACCCGCCAGCTGGCCAGGCTGATCACCTCCGTCCCGCGATCCGCGCGGTGGACGCTGCACCTGTGCTACGGGGACCTCGGGCACCGCGCGCTGTTCCGACCGGCAGGCCTGCGGTCCGCCGTGCAGGTGATCAACTCGTTGGCGACACGACTGCGGCACGTCGGACATCCGCTGCCCGCCATGCACATCCCCCTGGCCCACGGCGACCAACCGCCGCCCAGCTCCGCCTCGACCTACGCGCCGCTGCGCGACCTCACCCGAGGCGTCGAGGTGATCGCGGGCTGCGTCGACGAACACCACCCGGAGCTGTCCGCAAGCGCGCTCCGGCACACCGAAGCCGCCCTGGGACAACCCGTCGCCGCTGTCGCTGCCGCCTGCGGGCACGGCCGTCGGACGCCGGACGAAGCGCGGCTCAACCTCGAACTCGCCGAACAACTCGCGCAGTCGGTTCCTGCCCGACGACCTGTTGGAATCACGTGATCTCGTCGAGCAAGGCCGCGGCGATCGAGACGTCGTCGGACAACGGGCGGTCCTGCGTCTCCGGGTCGAGTTGACAGCACGCCTGTTCGTAGAGCTCCCGGACGGGCGTGCCGAGCCTCGAGTCGAGCATCCGGTGCGCGCGCACTGCGGCGACGAGCTCGCACGCCAGCACCAGTCGGTATGCGTCGGCCACCTGCTTGGTCTGCCGCGCCGCCTGGGAGGCGAAGCCCGCGTGGTCTTCAGTTCCCCTGGACAGCACCGCGTGCCCGAAGGTCACCGGGAAGGCAGCGGCGCGCAGTTCGGCCAACGCCGATCCCGCGCTGTATTCGAGCAGCATGATTCCCGAGCTTCCCGGCGGACCGGCGGTGAGGAACGGCCGAAGTCCGGTGAGGTCCGGTTCCGTGAGCATCGAGAGCCTGGCGGTCGACAGCTGAGCGGTGGCCAGCACGGCCAGGCGCAGTCGGTCCAGTGCGAGGGCCAGCTGTGCGGTGTGGGAACCACCGTGGTGGATGGCTCCGGCGGATGTGATCAGCGGGTTTTCCGCAGCCGCGTTGATCTCTACGGACAGCACCGACTCGGCGTCGGCCACTGCCTCCAGCGCAGGTCCGTGCACTTGCGGGAAGCAGCGCAGTCCGAACGGGTCTTGGATGCGCTGACCCGGGGTTACCGCGCCACCCAGCTGCGCGAGCACGTCGACGGCCACCCGCTTCGCTCCAGCGTGTGGACGGTTGCGGTGCACTTCCAGCGCGAATGGTTCGGTCGAACCACCGACCGCGCACAGCGTCAACGCGGTGACTCGCGTTGCGGCGTGCAAGAGCGTTCGAATCGTCGCGACGGCCAAGGCTGCTTGGCCGATCGTGAGCGCGTTGCTGCTGATCAAGGCCAGGGCGTCGCCCGCCTGGAAGGTCACCTGCCTCGGCGGCTGCCCGCTCCACCGGCCGTCACCGGCGAGCGCCAGGCCGAGTTCGGCGAGGGGTCCGAGGTCGCCGGTGCCGACCGAGCCGTGCTCGTGCACCTGCGGGTGGGTTCCGCTGTTGAGCGCGGTTACGATCGCCTCGGCGATGGCCGGTTGCAGCCCCGCACCGCCGCGCAACACCTGGTTCACCCGCACCGCCAGCATCGCCCGAACCTCACGCTCCGGCACTGGATCCCCGATCGCGCTCGCATGACTGCGCAACAGCCGCATCCCGTGTTCGGCGGGGTCGGACACGACCTCACCGCAGTTGCCGCCGACACCGGTAGTTCTGCCGTACACCGGTTGCGTCAGCTCCCGAGCCACGAGCCAGCTCCGCCGCAGGCGTTCCGCCCCGCTGGCCGCAATCGCAACCCGTGCCGCGCCCTCCGCTATCCGCCGGAGGTCCGCAATGGACAGTTCGATGCCGTCGAGGACCACGACGCCCGAAGCCATCGCTCCTCCCGAAACAACTCAGTGCGAGGAGTTCGCGAAGTCACCGACCGGGCGCAGTTCGTCGGCATAGGAGACCGCGATGCGCCGGAGCACGCCGTCGACCAGCGCGTACTGCCCCATCCGCCACAGCGGTGGCGAGTAGGCGTGGATGGAGACGCTCTCGTGCGCCTTTCCGGTCAGCCGGTGGATGTGCTCCGGACCGGATCCGTAGACGTGCCCAGCAGTGACCTCGGTCCGCAGGCTGCGCCCGCCCAAGGTCGGGTTGTGCTCGACCAGCGCACCCCGAACCACTGCGACGGCGAACGAGGAAACGTCGTGGTCGTGCCAGCCGGTGTCGTTCGTCGGAGTCCAGCACAGCAGCCACACGTCGACGTGATCGTCGCGGTGCAGCGAGGCGTAGTGCCGCTTCTCATCGCTGAACGCGACGTGCCGCTCCCACAACTCCGGTCGACGCACCAGGTCCGCGACCAAACCGCGCAGCTCACCCAAGTCCAGGAAGCGGCCGGGCAGAACACCCAGCGTCCGCACTTGGTCGACGGGGAGCGCGCGCCGCGCGGGCACCGCGACAGATTCACCGAACACCCGCTGCCTCCTCCCGGAGCGACGGCCGAACCGGCACACCGCACGAAGGCCGTCGCCCTTGTGAAGCGTTTCAGTGAATGGTTTCAGTGAAGCGCATCACCTAACCCCTGGTCAAGCTGTTCGACCGGCCGGAGTCGGCTTGCGCGCTAGGCTTTTCGGGTGCCACGCCGCAAGCGCCCCACGATCAAGGACATCGCCGCGGAAACGGGCCTTTCCCCGGCGGCTGTCTCCTACGCGCTGCGCGGTCTGCAGGTGCCCCCGGAAACCCAGCAGCGCGTGCGGGAGGCCGCCGACCGCCTCGGCTACGAGGCCGACCCGGTCGCCCGCGCGCTGGCCAGCGGACGCACCGGCATGATCGGCGTCCTGTGCAGTTCGCTGGAAGACCTGTGGCAGCAGAAGTTCGCCACCACCCTCGGTCGCAGTTTCCTCGCCGCGGACCGGAACACGCTGTTCATGGACTCCGCCGCCGATCCGGAGCGCGAAGCCCTGCTGGCCAAGAACCTGCTGGACCAGCGGGTCGACGCACTGGTCACCATCCCGGTCGACCCGACGTCCCAGTATTGGGCGCAGGCCGCCGAGCGGACCATGCTCGTGGCGATCGGCGACCCGCTGCCCGGCGCCCCCACCGCCGCCGAGGTCGTGTTCGACAACGCCCTGGGCGTCACCCACGCGCTGAACACGCTCAGCGAGGCGGGCCACCGCGACGTCCTGGTGCTGACACCCAGTCCTCGACTGCTGCGGCAGCGGCCCGCAGAGAAGATCGTCCAAGATGTCGCACACGACCTCGGTATGGACCAGCGCGTGGTGGCGTGCCCGAACGATTTGACCGAAGCAGCCGAAACGGCACGCGCCGCGCTGGCCGATGCGCCTCGGCCGACCGCGGTCTTCTGCCTGACCGACTCGATGGCTTACGGCGTCTACGAAGCCGCGCGCGATCTCGGCCTGAACATCCCGGCCGACCTCTCGGTGCTCGGCTACGACGACCATCCGGTATCCCGCCTGCTGACCCCGGCCCTGTCCACCTACCGCTGGGACGTCCAAGCCGTGGTGGACGCGGTGGTGCAGCGCGTGATCAAGGCGGTCGACGAGAACCGCCGCAGCCGCCGAAAACTGATCGCCCCCGAACCGAAGCCGCGAGACTCGGTAGCCCGCCCGGTCAACCCCGCAAGCCGGACAGGTCCTCGTCACTGAGCCTGAGATCGTTCGCCGCGAGGTTCTCCTCCAGGTGGTCGAGTGACCCGGTGCCCGGAATCGCCAGCAGCGACGGCGAATTCGCCAACAGCGAGGCGAAGTGCACCTGCGTGGCGGTCGCGCCTAAGCGAGCTGCAACCTCATCCAGCCGTTTCGGCGCCAACGGGACTGACACCACCGCCGAGCGGGAAGTACGGCACGTACGCGATGTCCACTTCCTCGCATTCCGCCAGCAGTCCCATATCACCTGCGTACCGGTTCTGCACCGCTGCGACGGGCGCGATCTCCCGGGCCTCTGCGAGCTGCACGGCATCGACGTTGCTGACGCCCAGGTGCCGGATCAGCCCCTCCGCGCGGAGTTCCGCCAGCACGGCGAAGCGTTCGCCGATCGACTCGCCGCCTGGCTCAGTCATCCCGCCCGCAGGTAGACCAGGTCGAGCCGGTCCAGTCCGAGGGAGCGCAGATCCGCCTCGACCAGACCGCCGCGCACTCTCCGGGCTTCGTCCCCCGCAAGCTGTTCAGCCCAGTCGCGCTCGCTGACGAAGAGGCCCGCACGCATCTGCGGCTGGTGCAGAACCAGGGGGCTCTCGTCCGGATCAGCGGCTCGCGGCTGCCGCACGAGACCATCATCATCGACAGGCGGGTGATGATCCTCGCTGGCGCGGAGACGCCTATCGGCCGCGAATACACCGTGACGACATCGCAGATCCTGGTCGATGGCGTCCACTCGCTGTTCGAGGCCATCTGGGACACCGCCGTCGACCTGGACACCTATCTGCGGAAGAACATCCCCAATCTCGACGCTGACGGCCGTGTGATCCTCAACGCTCTCGGTTCTGGACTCACCGACGAATCAGCGGCCAAGCAGATCGGTCTTTCGCTGCGCACCTACCGGCGGCGCGTGGCCGAACTGATGGTCAAGCTCGAGGCCAACTCCCGCTTCCAAGCCGGGCTGCGGGCGGGCGAGCTGGGGCTGCCTCGCTGAGGCACCCCTCGAATCACGCTGCCAGATCACGCGACTGCTTCGCGCTGCTCCTTCTCGGAGCGCGCTCCGATGCCGATCAACGGGGGGATCAGCGCTGCGACCACCATCGACGAGTCCATCATGACAAACGAGGCCGCCGTCGAGCCGGTGGTGTCGTTGAGCCAGCCGACCAGGTAAGTCCCGAAGAAGCCGCCGATCGAGCCGGCCGTGTTGACGCAGCCCACGCCCGCTCCGGCGAAGTTGCGCGGCAGGATCTCCGAGACGTGCGCGAAGTACGGACCGTAGGGCGCGTACATGGCGCCTCCGGCCACGATCAGCAGCGCGAACGCCCACCAGAAGTGGTCCGGTCCGACCAGGCAGGACAGCGGGAACCCGATGCCGCCGAACTGGAGCTGCCGTTGTTCGGGCTCAAGTCGATCATCGACCGGGACCAGTTGGCGCGCGAGATCGAGAGGGTCCGCCAGCAGGGTTAGGCGACCGCCGACGAGGAGCACTAAGCCGGCATCCTCGCCATCGGCGTCCCCGTGCTCAACCCGGCCGGGGGCGCGGTCGCGACGCTGACCGTCCGGTGTGGACTGGCGAGTTCGAGTCGAGCAGTGGCCCGGAGCGGGTTCGGTGCGGTCGAATGTGTTCTTCGCACCAACCGCACCAAGGAGGGCTCACGTGCGTCCACCGGTCCGCCGCAGCATCGCGTGCACGATTGCCTCAGCAACCCTGGCGCTGCTCGCACCTGTCGCTTCGCAGGCCGCACCCGACTGCTCCGACCCGTCACGTCCGCTGACCGTCGAGGAGCAACGACTCCCCCGACCCGAACCGCAGGAAGTGCTGGCTCGCAGCGGGTTCGACGACATCGGCCCGAAGTTCGCGGCGGCGTTGTGCCGTGCTGGTGACCTCGCCGCCGCCGAGCGGCTGATCGGCACCAGCGGCGATCGGGTCTGGGACCGGGCCACGGCTCGCGCCCAGGGCCGCGGCAGCGGTGACCTGCCGACCGTCGACGACCGCCCGCTGTACTGGGCGCGGTTGAGCATGACCAAGGCGCTGCGCCAGTGGACGCCGTCGTTCTCGCTCGACGACTCCGAGCGCGATCAGCTGTTGTGGAGCTTGGAGCGCCATTCGCGCGGGCAGACTTCGGTGGACTTCCCACACGAGAAGGGCATCAAGCGGGTGCTGATCAGCGGTTTCGACCCGTTCCAGCTGGATGGCGACATCCGCCGCAGCAACCCGTCCGGTGCGTCCGCGCTCGCTCTCGACGGGAAGGTGCTGAACACCGAATCTGGGCCGGTCCGCGTCGAGGCCGCGATGTTCCCGGTGTTGTGGAAGCCCTTCGAGCAGGGCATGGTCGAGCAGACCTTCCTACCGCACCTGCAGCCCGGCGTGGACCAGGTCGACCTGTTCGCCACTGTCAGCCAGGGCCGCCCCGAGCAGTTCGACATCGAGCACTGGAACGGGCGCTGGCACACCGGGATGGACAACAACAACGAGCAGCGCGACGGCGTCGCCGAGATCCCGCCGGGCATCCCGACCGTCGAGCCGCCGCAGGAGTTCGTGCCGACGACGCAGCCCTACGCCGACATCGTGCGCGCCAACACCGGCCGCTACCCGGTGTTCCACAACACCGAGGTCACCGAGATCCCGGCCGGGGAGACCGAACCCGTGGTCCGGCCGGACGGCCCGACGCCCGGTTCAGCCGCACGTGCGGGTGGTGGCGGCAGCTACCTGTCCAACGAGATCGCCTACCGGACGACGCTGCTGCGCGACGCCGTCGGCGCGGATCTGCGCGGCGGGCACGTCCACACCCCGGTGCTCACCTTCGCTCCGGGCAACGAGGACGCGATCGTCGATCCGGTCTTCGCCCAGAACCTGCAGGACATCGTCGCGCAGGTCGGCGCGATCGTCGAAGTCGCTGCCACGGCACGCGGCGACGAAACCACCGCTGACGTGGCGAAGACGCCGCGCGACCGGACTGGACTCGTTCCCGCACCGTCCATGTGATTCCCGGGAGGGGTGGTGATCTCCCACCACCCCTCCTTTCGACCGGAGCCGATCAGCAGATAGCCGTTGGTCCGTTCGGATGTTCCGGGTTCCCCGTTCAAACTTCCTACTGGTTCCCGTGTTTCGCGTTCACCAGCGCAGAACACGTGTCCTCGCGGCGGGTTCCCGAATGCAGAACCTGATCTCGCTGGAGTACGAGCGCGACGGGAACCCGGACTCCCACCGCTGCGGCGGCGCACTGATCAACCCCAAGTGGATCGTGACGGCGGCGCACTGCATCGCCGACGACAGCCCCGACGGCACACCCGTCCTGGACGACCCGGCGATGTTCCACGCGCGGATCGGCTCCACCGACCGCACCACCGGCGGCAGCATTTCCAAGATCAAGGAAATCGTGTTGCACCCGGACTACAAGGCGTTCCCCGAGCGCGCCGAGGGCAGCGACGTCGCGCTGCTGCACCTGGACGCGCCGAGCGACCAGGCGCCCGCGCCGATGGCCGACGAGCTGACCGAGCCCGGCACCGCAGTCCGCCAGATCGGTTGGGGTTACGTCTCCAACGACGACAAGGGCGACCCGAACAAGCTCCCGACGCAGCTCCAGCAGCTGGACACCACGATCATCCCGCCCACCACGCCGAAGTGCGTGGCGGACGCGGGCGACATCTCGTGGGGCATCCGCGAGGGCGACGTCTGCACCGACAACCCCGACGGCGTCCGCGGCCCGTGCGGCGGTGACTCGGGTTCGCCGCTGCGGGCCCGCGAGGGCGACGGCTGGCAGGTCATCGGCGTGGACAGCCGTGGTGTCGGATCCGTTTGCGGTGAGTCCCCCGACATCTACACCAGCGTCGGGAACTACCGCGGCTGGATCGACAGCGTGATCTCCTGATCCAGGGGTGGGCCCTGTCCACGATTCTTCGCGGGCGGGGCCCTGCTGTCCCCGATCCAGCGGATTCGTACCATTTGTGTCCTTTTTGGACACCGTGTGCCCTGCTCAGATCACAGAAACACTTCCGCCAATCCACCGAAATGGCTCGACCGGTTGCCCTAGGCTCCGAAGTCTCACGATCGGGGGTTTCTGGTGGTTTTTTTCGGCAGGGACGAATCGCTGCGGCAGCTTCGCCAGGCTGCGGTAGCAGCGCAGGACGGGCGCGGCAGCCTGTTCGTGGTGCGCGCGAATCCCGGCCTCGGCCTGTCCACCCTGCTCGACGCCCACCTCTACGAGATGCGGTCCGCAGGTGTGCCGACGCAGCGGATCGTGGTGTTGGCCCCGCACGGCAGAACTGCATTGTCCGATGGTGCGCCCGAATGGCCGGAGCGCGGCGTGGTCGTCATCGACGACCTGCACCGCGCCGACGATGCGACGCTGCTCGCCCTGCACGATCTCGCTGACGAGTTGAGCGAGAGGTCGTTGCTGGTGGTCGCCGGTAGACATCCCACTGCCGTTCCTGCGCGATTCGCCCATCTCGACCGGATCGCCATAGTGCACGACCTGGCCCCGCTGGACGACGGCGCTGCACACGCCCTCCTGACCGAGCTGACAGGATTGGAACCGACGCAGTCCTCGCTGCAGCTCGCCGCAGGCAACCCGTGGCTCTTGTCCCAGCTCAGCGCTGACGACCGAGCCGCCAAGGTGACCACGTGGGCAACCGAACTGGCGGGGGCGGATACCGCGCTGTTGCGCTACGCCGCGATCCTGGCCGAGCCCGCGTCCATCGAAGACCTGGCCGCTGTGCTCGATTCCAACCCGGTGGACGTGCTGGCCGGTGCCGAGCGGCTGACGGGGCTCGGCTTGGTCGACGCGGTGAATGGCGGGGTACGGCTTCGCCACCCGGTGGTGCGCCACGACCTGGCCTTGACTTCAGCAGGGCTGCGCAGCACCGCGGCGAAGGCATTGATCAACCGAAACGCCCCAGCGGCAACAATCGCCGAGCACCTCGTCCGCGCCCCCGTGTGCGCCTGGACCACAGCTTGGCTGAGCGAGCACGCCGATCAGCTCTCTCCTGAACCGACGCCGGCCGTGGTGGATCTGCTCGAACGCACTGTCTCCAGCCTCGTACCGGGCGACCCGGACCTGCTCCCGCTGCAAGCGGCGATGGCCGAGGCCCAGCTGTGGTCGGGCCGGGCCGAACAGGCCCGCCGCACCGCCACCACGATCTTGGCGGCTCGGCCGGAACCACCGGTCAGACAGCGGCTGCGGGCGACGCTCGCCCTGGTCCACATCGTCGAGATGGATCCCGAAAAAGCAGCACAGGCCCTGGACCCGGAACGCGAACACGGCGAGCTACCACCGCGTTTGGCCGTGCTCGACGCCACCGCCCGGCTGCTCGCCGGGGACCTGACCGGGGTGGAGCGCGCGCTGGAGATCGCCGAGCCGCACGCCGCGCACGATCCGGTCGTTGCGCTGTACCTGCTCAACATCCACGCCACCGGCCGGCTCGTGTTCCGCGACCTGAGCGGGGCCCTGGAGCTGCTGGACCAGGCGGACGCGCTGCTGGATGTCGCAGCCGCCGACCGCGGGCAGTGGATGATGACCCGTCTGCTGCGCGCAGCGGTCCAGGACCTGCGCCAGGATGGGGCGGCGCTGGAAACCCTCGAGCAGGTACGGCCCGTCGCCAGCGAACTCGGCGCGGGAATGCGGGTCTGGCTGCACACCAGCACGGCGCTCGCCCTGTTCAACAACGGCCGCTGGGACGAGTCCCTCGCCGAGATCGAAGCCGCCACCGCACTGCCCGACCTGCACAGCTTCGACGGTCCGCTGCACGGCATCGCCGTCACGATCCTGCTGTACCGCGGTGATCTCCCTGCTGCCCGCGCGCACGCCGAGCTCGCCGAGCGCGCGAAACCCCGTGGCATCGCCATCTTCTACGAGCAGATCACCGCAGTGGCCCACGCCCTGATCGCCGACTTGGAAGGCGATTCGCAGCGAGCGCTGGAGATCGTGCGCACCCTCGTCGACGGCCAAGTGGGCGTCCACGACGGGCACGCCGTCGCCACCATCAGCCCCCTGATCGTGCGCATCGCCGTCGACGGCGGCGACCGCGGGCTGGCGGAACAGCTGGTGGCGCAGTTGCAGGAGCTCATCTCCGGTGACTCGGTCGGCGAACGCGTCGCCCTCATGTACTGCCGAGGCCTGCTCGACGGCGACGTTGAGGTGCTGCTCGACGCCGCCCAGCAGTTCGCCGCGAACGGCTCAGCGGTCGCAGCCGCCCGAGCTACGGAGGACGCGGCGAAGGCGCTAGCCGCATCCGGCGCGTCCGCGGATGCCCGAACCGCGTACCTCACCGCGGTCGAACGCTACACAGCCCTGACCGCCACCGGCGAGATCCAGCGCGCCGACGCCGAACTGCGCGTCTTCGGCGTCCGGCGCGGGGCGACGGGACCGCGTCGCAGGCCCAAGCACGGCTGGGACAGCCTCACCACGGCCGAGCTCCGCGTCGCCGAGCTCGTGGCGCAGGGCCTGACCAACCGGGAAACGGCCGAGAGGCTGATCGTGTCGGTCCGAACGGTCGACTCCCACGTCTCGCGGATCCTCGCCAAGCTCGGTTACTCCTCCCGGGTCGAGATCGTCCTCGGCTTCGACCGCCGCACCTGACCGCAGTACCGATCTGTCGGTTTTCGGTACTGACCTGCGGACACCGACTTCCACCAGTGCTCCGCCGAATTTCGCCGCAGCACGGGGGTTTCGCCGCAGGTCAGCCTGCCACTTGCCGAACATCAGCAATGTTGCGGATGTTTTTCCGGTGCGGTTCTGGTGACCTTGAGCAGGTGCCCGCGGCTGGGGGTGGTGGGCACCGGTCGCACCTTCGGGCTCACAAGCCCGCGCCCCCGTCGAAACTCGTTGGCCGTGATCGGCGCACCTCAGCGGTGTGCCGTTCTGGGAGGCGGAGAACCGGAGATGAGCGAGGAACCCGCAGCGAACCTCATCGATGCGGCATCGGCAGGTGTGCAGGACTTGGCCGCTGCTGCCACTTCCGCGCTGGGACAGGCGGGGCCTGCCGGGGAGCTGTTGACGCCCGTGGTGGACTCCCTGCGCAATGTGTGGGAGGGGTACTTCGGGGCGCCGATCCCACCCGACGGCACCAACTGGAACGCCTACAGCCACGAAGAGCTCTTCCAGATGCTGTGGCAGAACGCCGACGTTGGCGACGTCAGCTCGATGGCCGCCGAGTGGGGTCAGCACCGCACCGAGCTGGCCGACCACGCGGAATCCCTGCGCCAGGAGCGCACCGCCATGCAGGCGAACTGGAACAGTGAATCCGCCGGGTTGGCGACGGACCGGCTCGGCCAGCTCGGCGACCGCACGTCCGGGATCAGCGACCGCGCGGGCACCGTGCAGGACGCGACCCAGGATGCGGGTGACGCGCTCGCGGTCGCGCGCAACACGATGCCACCGCCGCCAGGAGACCCGACCGGATCCGCGCTCGCCAGTGCCGTGGCCGGTGCTGGTGCCGGGGCGGTCGTCGGTGGCATCGTCGGCGCAGGTGCTGGCGGTATCGGTGCGGCCCCTGGTGCGGCGATAGGTGCCGCCGTCGGTGCGGTCGCCGCAGGCGGGGGCAGCTTGTTCATGTCCCACGTCGCGGCCGCGCAGAAGAAGGCCGAGGCGGTGCACGTCATGCAGCAGTACGAGGCGAACCTGCGCAACAGCAGCGAGGCGATCGCGTCTCCTGGGTCCACCGAGGCCGCCGAGTTCAACTCGCCTGCGTCGACCGTCGCCGCTGGCTTCGGTGGAGGTGCGACCGCCGGTGGTGTTGGCGGCGGCGGAGTGCCTTGGAACCGCCTGGTCGGCGCTGACCAACTCGGTGCGGGAGCGCGCAGCGGCATTGGCGCGCTGGATGCCGCGTTGGCCCGTGCCGGTGGGATGTCCGGGCTTTCCGGTCGTGCCGGGAGCAACGGCGCGATGTCGCCCGGCGGTGGTGCGCGGCGCGGCCAGGAGGACGACGAGCAGGTGCACGAGAACCGGATGCCCACCATCGACCAGAAGCTCTTCGAGGACGACCGGCCCGCCAGTGCGCCGGTCATCGGCTGAGCGCAGGAGTGAAACGTTGACTTCCGAAGCAGGATCGGGGCGCGGCTACGAGGTCGCGCCGCAGGGACTTTCCGCGCAGGTCGAGGCGCTTTCCGGGCTCCGCGAACGCACCACCGGCCTGGCCGGGGCGGCCAGCAGGCTGGCCGGTCGGCTGCCGCAGCTCGGCACCGCACCACCGGCGCTGCACCTGGCGATGCGGTTGCGCGAAGCCGGCGGGCAGGCCGGGCTCAGCGGTGAGATCAGCGCGGCCGACACCGAGCTGAACAACTTCCGCACCGCGCTGGGCAAGACCGTCACCGGCTACCTGAGCACCGACGACGACGCCGCGCAGGCGTTGCGCAACACCCGCGGTGACCAGGCATGACCTCCGCGACCGCGCGACACGCGCCCATCGAGTTCGGGCAGGTCGAACTGGACCTGCTGGCCACGCACGCCGGGGTGCCGCTGCCGTTCCCGCTGCGCGTGCCGTCCTTCGGCCGCATCGCCGGTGAGCGGGAGGTCCTGCTCGCCACCGCGGGACGCGCTCTCGAGGTGCGCGGGTTCGCCGACGAATCCGGGCCGGTAGGCGCAGCAGCCGAGCTGGTCACCGCGCTGCACCAGCACCGCGGGACCGTGGATCTCGTGCTGGTCGACGAGTCGGGCGCAACGGCGGTCGTCGCCATCGTCTACCGATCGTGGGCGCTGATCTGCGTGCAGCCGCTGGACGGCGATCCGGCGCAACTCGTGCGGATGCAGCGGGTTCCGGCGGATTCGCTCACCGATGCGCTGCTCGAGCTGATTCCCGACGTGGCACCGGCCCGGACGATGCCGATCACGCTGCCCGAGCGCGCGGTAGCGACGGCAACCCAGCTGATCAGCGAGATCGAAGAAGACCGGGAGAAGGAGCTGCGGCTGCGCGAGCTCGTCCGCGACTGCGGCGGGGATCCCGATGCGTTGGACCAGCTCGCCGGACTGCTGCCCGCGCTGACCTGTCGCGGGCAGGTCGGCGCGACGCGGCGCGATGCGAGCGGCAGTTCCCGGGCCGGTGCCGACCTGTCCTGGTTGGACGGTCCGCGCGGACGGGTCCGGGTGGCCCCGGCCAAGCACGGCTGGGTGAGCGTCAACCCGATGCGGCACAACGATTTGCGGTTCGCGGTCGAAGACCTGGCCAGGATCGCGCGCGAGCCGCGGTGAAAGCGGCGCGGAGCCAGGGAGGGAACACGGTGGAACAAGCAGCGCAATGGCTGGCGGGCTACGACGAGCGGCTCGCCCGAGCTGCGGCGAACGCCAAGGCCGCGAACGAGAGCCTGCGCCAGATGAGCGGAACCGCGACGTCACCGCGCGGTGAGGTCGCGGTCCAGGTCGGGCCCAGCGGCGCGATGGAGGACATCCGGCTCACGCCCGCGGCGCGGGCGCTGGAGGCCGAGCAGCTGGCGCAGCTCATCCTGACGACCGCGCAGCAGGCGCAGCGCACCGTCGGGGCGCAGGTCGTGGAGATCATGACCGAGTACGTCGGCGACGGGCCCGCTTTGGAGTTCGTCAAGGAGAACATGCCGCCCGCCGCCGGTGTCGAGGCCGGTCAGCGCCGGGCCGACGACGACAACGACGACGACTTCTTCGCCAACCCGGTGGTGATCGTCTGATGAGCCTGCAGGTCGCCCCGGAGCAGATCCGGGCGCACGCCAACACCGTCAGCGGCCTGGCCAGCGGGCTGTCCGACGCCGCGGGGGCGTTGCCGGAAGGCCCGGCGGAGAACTCGCTCGGCACGTTCCTCCAGTTCCTCACCGCCGGGCTGGGTTCGGCCATGTCCCAGACCGGGCAGGCCATCGCCCAGGCGGGTTCGGCGGTGGACGCGGTCAGCTCGGCGCTGGTGCGCACCGCCGAGGACTACGAGCGCGCCGACGACGACAACGCGGTGCGGCTGCTGCGGGAGGACTCGCGATGACGGTGCAGATCACGATCGGTGCGACGAAGCCCGAAGAGCTCGAGCAGCTGAAGTCGACCATCGCCGCGGTCCGCGACCGCAATTGGCTCTCCGGCGACCTGAGCGGCTCGAACCCCGGTGTGGATTCCCTCGGTTCGACGAGCAGTCCGCTGTCGGCGCTGTCGGACTCCGGGTTCGGCTTCCTCACCGGACCGGTGTCGTTCCTCGAGGAACCGCTGCAGCAGCTGGCGGGCGATCCGAGCACGATCTCCTCCGGTTCGCAGGGATTCCAGGACTCCGGGCGCAACGTCTCCTCCGTCGCCGACTCCTACCAGCAGTCGATCGGCCCGGAGACCAGCGGCTGGTCCGGCGAAGCCGCGGCGGGCTACATCAAGACCGGAGCCGAGCTGGTGGACGGCATCGCCGGGCTCGGCGACGCGAGCGTGGCACTGGCCGAAGCCGCGACCGGCGCAGGCGAAGCCGCCGCGAAGGCGCTGCAGGAGGTCACCACCCTCATCACCGAGGCCACCGGCAAGATCATCATGATCATGCAGCAGGCGCTGGCGGCGGCGCAGGCCACCTTCGGCGCCAGCGTGGCGGCGGCGATCCCGCAGGCCGTGCAGATCGCTGCCGAGTACGGCGGCCGGATCGTGGCGGTCATGCAGCAACTTCTCTCCAGTGCGCAGGGCCTGATGAAGCACGTGGCGACGACGGCGAAGGCCGTCAGCACCCTCACCGACGCGATCTCCGCGATCAGCGAGCTCTGCCAGCAGTCGACCGGGTCTTCGAGCAGCACGTCGACATCGCAGATGCGGCCTGACGAGCGGCAGGTTCCCTCGACCTACAGCTGATCCGGCCCTCACCCCAGCGGTGGGACGACCTTGCGCGTGCCGGGTGAATCCCGCCTCCGCCGGGGTGCTGATCCACTACCGTGGGTGCGGTGAGTTCGTGGTCGATGGGGCGAACATTGGCTGGCAGGACGAAGAACGCCGGAGAACCGCTGACCGACGCCGAGCGCCGGCTCGACGAGCTGCTCGCACCAGGAAGAGCATCGCGTTCAACCGCCGACCGGACCGAGGAGCCCGAGGCCGAGCCGGTCTCCACCGACGAGCAGGAGATCCGCGGGGAGTACCTCTCGTCCCGGCTGATCGAGTCCCTGGAGGACGGCGGGTGGCGGCTGTTCGCCCGACGCGGCTCGCAACCGCTGGTCATCGCGGTGGAGAACGTCACCATCACCGGGCAGCTCGACCTGCGCAACGCCGATCTGCCGTACCTGCTGGAGTTCGTGGGCTGCCGGTTCGAGACCGCGCCGGACCTGCGGCAGGCCAGGCTGGCCGGGCTGGTGCTGTGGCACTGCCGGTTCCCGGGCCTGCACGCGCGCAACCTCGCGGTCGGCAACGACGTGGTACTGCGCAACTGCGCCAGCGTCGGCGGCATGCTCGACCTGGCCGATGCCGACCTCGGCGGGTCACTGCTGCTCAACGACAGCGAGTTGCGCAATCCCGGGCAGCGCTGCGTCTACGCCGACCGGTTGTCGGTTTCCGGTGCGCTGCTCGGGATCCGGTTGCAGACCGCTGGTGAGATCCGCATCCCGGGCGCGAAGATCGGCGGCAACCTGACGCTGTCCGGCGCGGCCCTGCGCAACCGCGGTCAGAACGCGCTCAACGCCACCGGCATCCGCATCGGCGGATCGCTGCGGCTGGACGTCGACCCGCTGACTGGCCGGTCGTTCACCTCCGCCGGAACGCTGCGCCTGCCCAGCGCGCACATCGCCGGGGACCTGCGGTTGCGCGATGCCGTGCTGGAACCCGGTGCGCGACCGCCGCGACGCGGCGACTCGAACTACGACGATCCGACCGCATCGCTGATCGCCGACCGCTGCGAGATCCGCGGCGAGGTGCAGCTCGACCAGGAATTCCGCAGCGGCGGCACGTTACGCCTGGTCAGCGCCATCGTGGGCGGAAACCTGCGGATGACCGGAGCGACCATCGACGTGGGTTGGCTGCGGTCCCCCACCGACTCGGTGGTGCACCCACTGCGCGCGATCAACCTGGACGGAACCCGGGTGTCGGGCAACCTCGATGCGCGCCACACCGCTGTGCACGGGCAGTGGCGGATGACCGACGTCAAAGTCGGCGGCAACGTCCAGCTCAACAACGCGCGGCTGACCGGGCCCCGCACCGACGTCCTGGTGGGCAGCAGGCTTTCCGCGGGCAGCAACCTGGAATGCCGGGACGCCGAGATCGTCGGCTCGCTGCAGCTGCCGAGCGTGCAGATCGGCGCGAACGTCGACCTGCGCGGAACGCAGCTGACCAAACCCGCCTGGCACCAGCACCGCAACAACTACAAGCCGTCGCTGGACCTGCGCGCGGCCCGCATCGAGCGCGACCTGGTCTGCGCGGAGGGCGAGCAGGTGTTCCTGGCCGAGGGCACGGTGCAGCTGCGGTGGGCGCAGATCGGGCGGCACGTCAACTTCTGGGGCTGCGAACTCGGCGACGGTGCGTCGAAGACAGCGTTCAACGCCTCCGGCGTGCAGACCCAGGAGCTCACGCTGCTGCCGCGCACGCCACCGCGCGGGCGGATCACGTTGCGGCAGGCGCAGTGCGAACTGCTCGCCGACAACTCCGCGGTGTGGGAGTCCACGCGCGGGGTGGACTGCGAGGACTTCTCCTACCAGAACTTCGCGGAGTCCTTCGAGCTCGACGACCAGGAGCGGGTGCGCCAACGCCTGGGCTGGCTGCGCGCCACCTCCGACGGCGCCTACCAGCCGGGCCCTTACGACCAGCTGGCCGCGGTCTTCCGCAGCAACGGCCTGGAGGAGCATGCGGTTTCGGTGCTCATCGAGAAGCAGCGCCACCGCTACGCAGCGATCTCCCGCACCGCGCGTCCCGGACTGCGCTGGCCGGTGCAGGTGTGGAGCTGGCTGCAAAGAGCCACCGTCGGGTACGGGTACCGGCCAATGCGGGCGCTGGTGTGGCTGGCGGCGTTCGCGGTGGTGGGCACCGCGTGGTTCAGCTTCCATCAGCTGGTTCCGATCAACGAGCAGGACCACCCGGTCTGGAACCCGCTCCTGTACACATTGGACCAAATGCTCCCGGTGGTGAGCCTCGGCCACGACGACATGTGGCAAGCCCGCGGCGCCTCCCAATGGGTCACGGTAGCCCTGGTGGCCGCCGGCTGGACCCTGGCCACCACCGTGGCAGCAGGCATCAGCAGAGGCCTGCACCGCGAACGCTGACACCCCACCAACACCACACCACCTCCACCAAGATCATTTCAGCGGTGTTGCACCGACCCCTTGAGACCAGGCGCGAAATTGGCAGCGTCTCGGGTGACGGGTTTAGGTGAGGAGGCGGCGGATGGTTAGGGCAATGCTGGCGCAGGCGCAGGCCGCTGCGAGGGTGAAGGCTGCTGAGGTTGAGATCAGGTCCACGAGGGTTCCGGCTGCTGCTGAGCCCAGGGCGTTTCCGACGCCGAAGGATGTGATCATCCAGGCGTGCGCTTCGGTCAGCGTGCCCTCCGGTGCCATCCGGGCGATGAGGGCGAAGGCCGACGCCAGCACTGCGGGTAGGGCGCATCCGCTGAGGAGCGCGAACACCGCCATCGTCGGCAGGTTCAGGACCAGCACCAACGGTAGGTAGCCGACGGCGAGCAGGGACAACAGCACCAGCAGCCGGCGGTCCTCGCGGTGTGCGACGGGCACTGCGGTGTAGACGATTCCACCGACCAGTGCACCGGCGGCGTTGAGCGCGATCAGCCAGCCGGCCGCGGACGGACTCCCCGCCACCTCTGCGTATCCCGTGATGCCCACGGTGAATGCGCCGATCGTGGCACCAACGCAGACCAGCGCCGCGAACAACCGGAGCACGCCCGCGCCGCGCAGCGGACCCGCCCAGTGCCGCTCCACGTGCGTACCGCGCCACAACCGCGCCGGGTGCGCGGTGGCGAACCACGTGGCGCCGAGCAGGCCCACCACCGCTGCCATGAGCAGTCCTGCGGACGGCCCACCGAAGGCGGTCACGCCGAGGACCACCAGCGGCCCGCACACGAAGATCAGTTCCTGCGTGGCCGCGTCCAGCGAGAACGCGGCGCGGACGTTGTGCTCCCCAACCACGACGTGCTCCCACAGCACGCGAAGGCACGGTTCCAGCTGCGGTGTGGCAGCACCCGCGACCATCGCGGCAACGGCGCTGATCGCCACCGACCGCACCGGGTCGACCAAGCCCAGCACCAGAAACGCCGCAGTCGAGATCGCCGCGCTGGCCAGCAGCACCGGCGCCTGGCGCGTCCGGTCGATCAACCGCCCGAGCACCGGACCGCACACAGCAGCGCTTCCCGCGTACAACGCGGCGAGCAGACCTGCCAAGCGGTAGTCGCCACCGTGCTCGCGGACGGTCAGCAGGATCGCCAGCGGCGCCATGCCAGTAGGCAACCGCCCGATCAGCGAGGCCGACAGAAGCCTTGGTACGTAACGGGATCGCAGCACCTCCACGACCGATCCAGTGCTGCTCCCCACCGTCGCGTCGGTGCTCACCGCGTCTCCCCCGCTGCGAACTCGATCGCCGCGCGCAACGACGTCACGACCGGAACTCCCTGCTCGGACAGCACTTCGGTGGCGTGCAACCCGCTGGCGTAGAGCACGCACCGCGCCCCGACCGCCTTGGCCGCGACCGCATCGTCGACGCTGTCCCCGATCAGCAGCACGTCACCGCTGACCAACCCCTGCCGTTCCAGGTGCTTGGCCAGGTGCGTGCGCTTGAAACCGCTGTCCGGGCCGCGCTGGCCGTCGATGCGGGCGAAGTGCGCGGCGATGCCGAAGCGGTCGATCAGCGAGGTGAGGCGGTCGTGCGGATGCATCGAGAGCAGTGACTGCGACAGTCCCCGCGACGTGATCGCGCCCAGCACTTCGCGGGCGTCCACCGCCAACGTCAGGGATGGCCGGCGCCGCGAGTAGGCCTCGTGGAACGCCGCGTGCAGTGCGCTCCGCAAGTCAGGTGGCACCGGTGCGCCGAAGAGCCGGTCGTAGAACGCGTCGATCGGCTGGGTGTGCTGCATGCGGTACTGATCGACGGTGATCGGTGGTGATCCGGTCGCCTCGAACGCCTCGATCGTGGACTGGATCAACGCATCGGCGTCGTCGAACAGAGTTCCGTTCCAGTCCCACACGACGTGCGCGACCGCTGACTGCGCTTCGGTCTTGCTGACCGCCACGGTCTCCCTCCTCGGTATTCGGTTGCCGGGAAGTCAACCGGACACCAGTGAGAGAGGACCAGGGCAAAAACCGGGCATGCGGATCAGCCGTGCGGGTCGAACGGGATGCCCTCCGGCTTGGCCTTGGCGAGGTTGTCCTCGAAGGCGCCGTCCTTGATCCCCAGACTGGCCTTGCCGAAGTCGGCGGAGGTCAGCACGTCGCGGATGCCCTCCGGATAGTTCTCCCAGCCCACCAGCGGCGGGTACTGCCAGGTCCCGTGGTGGTTCTCCGGCTCCTCGTCGGCGTTGGCCAGGCGGAACGCGTGCGTGCTGGCGCCGTCCTTGTGGTAGACGATCTTCGGATGGGTGTCCTCCCAGGACACCTCGTCGGCCGGGTACGTCGAGTAACCGCCGTGCGCGGAGGTGGAGACGTATTCCGCCCGGTCGTTGTGCACCCACACCACGACGTGCTCGATGTCGTGGCGGTGCCCGAAGATGTCGTCCACGCCGTCGAGCGCCTGGTCCTTCTCGAAGTACAGGTCGTAGAGGTAGGCGCACCAGCCGCTCGGATCGCACTTCGCGCGGGAGTAGGAGTTGGTGTTGTCCAGGTCCGACTCGTCGTGGCAGTTGCCGTTGAGCGCGCCGGAGGGCTTGAGCCCTTCCGCCACCGTGCCGTCCGGCCCGATCGCCGGGGTCGGGTAGCAACCGTCCCCGTCGTAGTCGAACGCGGGCTGCCACTTGCTGTCGGCCTCCGGGGCCGAGCCCGGTAGTGCTTCCGGCGGTTCCGCGAACGCCGCGCCCGGCGGCAGCACGAACACCAGTGCCGAGGCACCGATGAGCGCTCGCGCGGCGAACCGGCTGGTCGGTTTCCGGCGCACAGCACCCATGTCGACAGCACCTTCCGATCGGCCCGCGAAGATCAGCACGACCCTACTCGCGACGCCGGAAGTGCCGGAACACCACTGGCGACTTCTCGCCGCACCAGCCCGTTCCCTGGCTCAGCCCACGTTCACGTACCCGAAGGCCGCCGCTCGCTCGCTCGAACCTGCTGTGCTGGCAGAATGACTCGAAATGAGCTCCGTCGAACTGCTGTCCCAGCAACGAGAACTCCAGACCTAAGCCGACGGCGTGCACGCCGATCTCCGCCTCGGTGAACTGCTGACAGCGCTGGGCGAACCTGTGCGGGTCGGTAGCGCCGCGCTGGGGTTGATGGTGCGCCGGGACCTCGACATCACGGTGATCTGCCCGCTTCTCGACGCGGCCGTGAAATCGGCCGTGGCCGGGATCGGCGCCGAACTCGCCGTCCACGACCGCGTTCGCCAGGTCCGCTTCCGCGACGACACCGGGCACTGGAACACCGTCGAACAGTTCGACGACCTGCACGCACCGTAACAATCCACAGTGGACTCTAAGCCGAGATAGTTTGATGAATTCTTTGCTCGTCAGGGAAATTCGCCCACCTGATGCTCGGCTGCACCGGAGTTATCCTGCACGTGCGACGGGTCCGCGCGACGGGGGAGGTGTCGGGTGGTCGGTCCGAGATGTCACGCGTCCAGGCCGGCGTTCCCGTCCCCAACCTCATCCGCCCTGGTCACACGATGCGGGCGCGACCGCGTGGACAAGCAGGACCACCCGCGGACCCACTGGGTCGCGGGACTAGGAGATGAGGCCGATGCCGACCGCAGAAGACTTGTCGGCGCTGGTGAGCGAGATCGGACTGGACAAGCAGAACGGAGCTGTACTCGGCCGGATGGCCGCCCACTGCGGCCTCGGGTACGCCGAGGAAGACTCCGACGGCCGCCTGCGCGCCCGCATCCGGATCGTGCCGGACGAGCTGATCTGGGATCCCTCGATCCTGGTCATGCCGCACGGCGGCGACCTCGAGCTGGAGATCGTCAACGACGACCAGAACACGCACTGCGCGCTGCTGCCCAGCAACGGCGACAGCCAGTTCATCTGGCTGCCGGTCCAGTCGCGGGGAACCGCCTCGCTGAACCTCGACGGTCCCGGCTGCTACTGGTACAGCTCCCCCATCGGCAACGACGAAGGCCGCGGCCTGGTGGGAGCGATCGTGGTGCTCGGCGACGTCCCGGAGCAGGCCCGCCTGGACCGACCGGACCAACCTCGCCCGTAGGAAGGAGCAGGCCATGACGCAATACGTGGATGCCGGGCGTGCCGTCGGGTACGCCTCCCTGAGCGGCCTGGCGGGCAACGCGCCACCGGTGGTCCAGGACGTGACCTACGAACGCATCCGCAACGCCCGTGCGGAACCGCAGAACTGGCTCACCTACTACGGCGCCTACGACGCGTCGCGTTACAGCCCGCTGGACGAGATCAACACCGAGAACGTCGGCAAGCTGAAGCCCGCCTGGGTGTTCCAGTCCGGATCGAGCGGACTGCACGCGGGCGCGTCGACCTATTCGTTCGAGGCCGCCCCGATCGTCGTGGACGGGGTCATGTTCGTCTCCGGCTGGGACGGCTACGTGTGGGCCATCGACGGCAAGACCGGGCAGGTGCTGTGGCGCTACAAGCACGCCATCCCCTACGACACGTCGCTGTGCTGCGGAAACGTCAACCGCGGAGTCGCGGTGGCGAAGGGGAAGGTCTTCGTCGTCACGCTCAACGCGCACCTCATCGCACTCGACGCCGTCGACGGGCACCTGCTCTGGGACGCCGCGTACGGCGACGTGCGGGCCGGGGAGAGCGCCACGGTCGCTCCCCTGGTGGTCAAGGACCTGGTCGTGGTCGGCAGCTCCGGCGGCGAGTTCGGCGTGCGCGGCCACCTCGACGCCTTCGAACTGGACAGCGGGCGCCACGTCTGGCGCACCTACACGGTGCCCAAGCCCGGTGAGCCGGGATCGGACACGTGGCCGGACGGTCCGGCCTGGACGCGCGGCGGTGGAAACCCGTGGATCACCGGCAGCTTCGACCCGGAGCTGAACCTCATGTACTGGGGAACCGGCAACCCGGCGCCGGACTTCGACGGGGCGGTGCGCCCGGGCGACAACCTGCACACCGACAGCGTCATCGCCGTCGACCCGGACAACGGCGAGATCCGCTGGCACTACCAGTACAACCCGCACGACCTGTGGGACTACGACAGCACGATGGAGCACATCCTGTTCGACTCCGACGGCCGGAAGCTGTTGGCGCACTTCGACAAGAACGGCTACTTCTTCGTCCTCGACCGCACCAACGGCGAACTCGTCCGGGTCGCGCCGTTCGTCGACCGCATCACCTGGGGCGAGATCGATCCGAGCGGGAAGGTCACGCCGAAGGTGTTCCCGGACGCCGAAGGCGAGGAGGTCCACTTCTGGCCTGGACCTGCCGGCGCCAAGGAATGGACGCACGCCGCCTACAGCCCGCGCACGCAGCTCTGCTACGTGCCGGTGCAGGACGTCGGCGCGAAGGTCACGCGCCGCCGCCGGGAGTTCAAGGAAAGCATCCCCTACTGGGGCGCCAGCGTGACGGTCGACGGCACGGACATGCGCGGTTCGGTGTCGGCGTTCGACCCGGCCACCGGCAAGGAGGCGTGGCGTTGGGACAACGACGTCCCGATGTGCGCATCGGTGCTGGCCACCGGCGGTGATCTGGTGTTCGCCGGGGAACCCACCGGGGAGTTCAACGCCTACAACGCGCGCACCGGCGAGCTGCTGTGGCAGTTCCAAACCGGGTGCGGGCACCACAGCAACCCGACCACCTACAGCATCGACGGCAAGCAGTACATCGCTGTGCCCGTCGGGTGGGGAGCCTGGGTCGAGGGCTTCTTGCCCGCGATGCTCGGGTCACCCCACGGGGACGCCCTGTTCGCCTTCGCGCTTCCCGACTGAGCTGGCTCGTCGGAGAACTTCAAGAGGAAGGACAGATGATGGAATCCGTTGGTGCACAACCGGAACTCGCCACTTGGGAAACACCGAACTTCCAAGAGGTCGGCTGCGCGGCCGAGGTGACGATGTACGTCGCGCAGATGGAGGACTAGCCCGCCCGGCCTTCCAGCGAAGGGACTCGAAATGTGGTTGCGGGTGCTCGGATCGGCTGCCGGAGGCGGGTTTCCGCAGTGGAACTGCGGTTGTCCGAACTGCCGCGCGGTGCGCGAGGGTTCTCGTCCCGGCTGCCCCCGGACCCAGTCGTCGATCGCGGTGAGCACCGACCACCAGCGGTGGTTCCTGTTCAACGCATCACCGGACATCCGCACCCAGATCGAGTCGTTCCACGCGCTGCAGCCAGGCGCAGGACGTGCCACGCCGTTGCAGGCCATCCTGCTCAGCGACGCCGAGCTGGACCACACCCTCGGCCTTCTCCTGCTACGCGAGGCGAAGTCCATCGAACTGCACGCCACCGCCGCGGTGCGGGAAACCCTTTGCCGCGCAACGGCGATCCTGCGCACGCTCGAGGCCTACTGCACGGTGACGTGGCGGGAAGTCGTGCCTGGCGAGGAAACTCCACTCGGCGGCGGGTTGTCCTACCGGGCCTTCGACGTGCCGACCAACAAGCGCAACCGCTTCGGTCCTGGCCGGGAGCACGGTCGCGTCGTCGGCTACCGGCTGACCGATGAAACCAGCGGTCGCACCGCGGTGTACCTGCCGGTCGTGCAGGAGTTGACCTCGGAGGTGCTGGCGGAGCTGTCCGACTGCGACTGCCTGCTCATCGACGGAACGTGCTGGCACGACGACGAGATGATCCGGCTCGGCCTGGCCAGCAAGACCTCGCGCGACATGGGACATCTACCCATCGCCGGCCCGGACGGCAGCCTGCGACGAGTCGCCGAGCTGCCCGCCGAGCGCAAGATCTACGTGCACCTCAACAACACCAACCCGGTTCTGATCAACGACGCACCCGAGCGGCGCAACGTCGAGCAGCACGGGATCGAAATCGCCTCGGATGGATTGGAGGTGCGGTTGACGCCTTGACGACCACCGACAGCTTCACCGATGCGTTGCGGGCCCAGTCGCAGCGCTACCACCACCAGCACCCGTTCCACCTCAAGATGAACGCGGGCGAGCTCGACCCCGGGCAGATCCGCGGCTGGGTGGCCAACCGCTTCTACTACCAGGAGAACATCCCCCGCAAGGACGCCGCGATCCTGGCCAACTGCCCGGACCGGGAGATCCGCCGGAGGTGGATCCAGCGCATCCTCGACCACGACGGAACGGCGGACTCGGAAGGCGGCATCGAGGCTTGGCTGCGGCTGTCCGAAGCGGTCGGCCTGACCCGCGCAGAGGTCCTCGACGAGCGGCACGTCGTGCCCGGGGTCCGCTTCGCCGTCGACGCCTACGTGAACTTCGCCCGCACCCGGCCGTGGGTCGAGGCGGTGGCGTCGTCCTTGACCGAGTTGTTCGCGCCTGACCTGATGGCCGAGCGCCTCGCGGCCTTCGAACGCCACTACCCGTGGATCGACCGCGACGGCCTGGCCTACTTCCGGTCCCGCCTCACCCAGGCTCCGCGCGACGCCGAGCACGCGCTGGAGGTGGTGACCGAGCACTGCCGCACGACGGAGCAGCAAGCCGGGGCGGTGGCGGCGCTGTCGTTCAAGTGCGACGTGCTCTGGAGCGTCCTCGACGGCATCGACCGGGCGTATCCCGACTCGACCGGACCGGCGTGATGCCGGTGGTGCACCCGTCCAGCCGACCGGAACTGACCTCGCACGTGCGCCTGACCTTCGACCGGGTGCGCGAGCAGCACCTGCTGCTGACCCCGGAAGCGATGTCGGTGCTGAACCCGACCGGCGCGGCCGTCCTCGAACTCTGCGACGGGCGGCGCAGCGTCGCCGAGATCGTCCAGGAGCTGCCGCCAACGCGGACCGGCCCGTCGAAGCAGCCCTGATCCCCCGCCCGCATCCGTCACGACTCGACCGGAGCTGACCCGAACGCCACGAAGCTCACGACCCAGTAAGCGACGTAGAGCCCGAGCAGCACGCAACCGTGCCAGCGCCGCAACCTCCCGCGGTAGAGGAACAACGCGGCGAGGGCGGTCATCCCCACGAGCACCGGCAGGTGCCACCTGAGCACGTCCGGCCCGACCTCGATGCTGCCGCCGGAGAGCAGGACGACGGCCAGCTTGCCGGTGACCGAGAAGACCAAGCTGCCGATGACGTTGCCGATCCCGATCGCCGGCACCCCGCGCCGGAACGGTTCCACCGTCAGGAAGACGTCCTCGAGGGTCAGGGCGACGGTGACGATCGTGGCGCCGAACGCGGTGCCGCCGATCCCGTAGGTGTGCAGGATGCCTTGCGTGCCGATGCTCGTGGCGGCGGCGCCGATGACGAGACCAGCCAGCGCGACGACCGCCAGCCCCAGATCGACCCAGCCCGGCAGCTTGCGCTGAGCGGTGAACGGCAGTCGGTCGTCGGTCTTCTCCGCCTCCTCGTAGACCTCCATGTTGCGGAACGTCGGCGCCTTGCGGCGGAGTTCGCGCACCGCGACGTAGGCCATGAACAGCGCGAAGAGACCGAGCAGCAGCACGCCGTCGAGGACGGTGAACGAAGAGGCGGTGAGCAGGAAAGCACCCATCACCAGCGGGGCGATGGCGAAGATCGCCAGGTAGTCGCGGGGAATCCGCACGGTCGTCGGCGCGATGATCGCAGCGAGCGCGAGCACGATCCCGGTGTAGGAGATCGCGGTGCCCATGACCAGTCCGAGCGCGACGTCGTCGAGGTCTTCGAGGTTGAGCGCGACGCCGAGCACGACGTCGTCGAACTCGATCCCGGTGAAGACGATCGCGAGGAAGAACACCGAGATCTTCAGCCCGCTCGCCGCCCCGACGAGATAGCCGATCAGCTTCTCGGCGCTGTAGATCAGCAGCGCCGCCCCCGAGACGAAGACGAACAACGAACCCATGCCGCAATCCCCCCACCGAACGCGGTCCCCGCCCAGCATCGATGCGCGTCCCGGCCACCGCACCCGGACGCTGCTCGCCTGCCACACCAGCCCCTTCCGGAACCGCCGCGCAGATCCGCATCGCCGCGTGGCGTCGGGTGTGGTACCAGGAAGCAGTCAGCTCGGACCGGCTTGCTCCGGGAGGACGTCGTGATCGCTAAGAGGCTTGTGGCGCAAGTGGTTCCGCTGCTCGGCGTCGTCGTTCTGACGGCCGCCGGGTCCGCTTCGGCGGCGCCGGACTGGGCGGCCGCATCGACCGCTGCCGTTCATCCGGGGGTGCAGACCGTGACCGGAAAAGCCCAGTGCACTTCGAACTTCATCTTCGAGAGCGGGTCGAAGGTCTACGTCGGGCAGGCCGCGCACTGCGCGACCACCGGGGCCGAGGACCAGATCAACGGCTGCACGACCCCGTCGCTGCCCATCGGCACCAAGGTCCGGGTTACCGGCGCGAGCAAGGAGGGCGTGCTGGTCTACAGCTCGTGGCTGACCATGCAGGCGATCCGGGAGGCCGATGCCAACGCCTGCGCGCACAACGACCTCGCGCTGGTCGAACTGGACCCGGCGGACGTCGCGAAGGTCAACCCGAGCCTGCCGACCTGGGGCGGCCCCACCGGGCTGAACACCGCGGGGCTCCGGAAGGACGACGAGGTCGTGACCTACGGCAGCGCTCAGCTCGGCGGCGAGGCCATCGACCCGAACGCCAAGCAGGGCACGTCGCTCGGCGACAGCGACGGCGGCTGGAACCACACGATCCGGACCACAACACCGGGCCTCCCCGGCGACTCCGGCAGCGCCGTCCTGGATGCCACGGGCCGCGCGGTCGGCGTTCTGTCCACTTTGAACATCTCGCCCGATTTTGGCAGCAACGGCGTCGGCGATCTCGCGCACGAACTGAACTACCTGCGCGCCCACTCGTCGCTGCGCGACGTCCACTTGGTGACCGGCACCCAGAGCTTCCGAACCCACGGGTGACGAGCGGAAAGTCCAGCCCACCCGCATCCGCGGTCACGACGTGTCGCGGCACACCTAGACCGGAGCCGATCCGCACGGGTAATTTCTCCCGTCGTTGACCCCCGGTCAGCGCGGCGGAAGCGGACACGAGGAGCGGCTGGGCGTCGATGGCGAGCAACAACCGGTACGTCCAGCTCGGGCTCATCGCCGCCATGCAGGTGCTGGCGATGGCGATGTGGTTCTCCGCCTCCGCGGTGGTGCCCAGCTTGCGCGAGTCCTGGCACATCAGCGACCTGCAGGCCGTCTGGCTCACCGCGTCGGTGCAGGTCGGTTTCGTGCTGGGCGCGGTCACCTCGGCCGCGTTCAACCTGCCCGACCGGTTCCCACCGCAACGAGTCGCCGCGGTCTCCGCACTCGGCGCGGCTGCGGCGACGGCAGCAGTGCCGCTGTTCGCCGACGGGTTCTGGCCAGCGGTGCTCTGCCGGTTGTGCGCGGGCTTCTTCCTGGCCGGGGTGTACCCGGTGGGCATGAAGCTGATGGCGTCCTGGTTCGGCGCTGCCGGGCGCGGCATGGCGCTCGGCGTCCTCATCGGTGCGCTCACCGTCGGTTCAGCGCTCCCCCAGCTGATCAAGGGACTCGGCACGCTCGTCTGGCAGAACGTGCTCTTCACCTCCGCAAGCATCGGCGTCGTGGCCGCAGTGCTGGCGGCAACCCTGGTTCGGCCGGGCCCGCACCTGTCGGGCGGAACCGCGCAGCACCGGCCTAGGTACGCGCTCGCGATGTTCCGCGAACGTGGCCCGAGGCTGGCCAACCTCGGCTACTTCGGGCACATGTGGGAGCTCTACGCCTTGTGGACCTGGCTTCCTGCGTTCGTGACCGCGAGCACCGGCGCCGCCGAAACGACCGTCGGGCTGCTGTCCTTCGCCGCCATCGGCATCGCCGGCGTGGTCGGCTGCCTGATCGGCGGCTGGGGAGCCGACCGCTTCGGCCGGGCGCCCGCCGCGGGGGTCGCGCTCGTAGTCAGCGGCGTGTGCTGCCTGTTCTCGCCCCTGGCGTTCGGCGCCGCCCAGCCGGTGCTGGTGGTGCTGCTCCTGATCTGGGGCGCGGCGGTGATCGCCGATTCCGGGGTGTTCTCCACCGCGCTGAGCGAAGTGGCCGACTCCCGCTACATCGGCACCGCGCTGACCGCGCAGACCGCGATCGGCTTCCTGATCACGGTGGTCACGATCAACATGGTGCCGGTGATCGCCGCGGTCACCGGCTGGCAGTACGCCTTCCTCGTGCTGGCTCCGGGCCCACTCCTCGGCGCCATCGCCATGCGCGCGCTGGGCGCCCGGTCGACGGACGCCACACGTCGCTGAGCCGTCCACAGTGCGCGATCGTCATTTCCCGAGAAATTGATCGATCGACAATTCCCGAGATCGAATTCAAATAGTTCGATCATTCTTCCGAAGCCTTGATCGCAATTCTCCAAAGAATTCGATCAGCACACCTCTGATCGAATTCTTCACTCCCGTGACCACAATGGGGGGTTGCCGTGCAATTCGATCTGCCCAAGTGGACGATTCGCCAGATCAACCAAAACATCACTGTCACGATCCGTAGTCGTGTCACCCGATCTGGATTGCCTGACATCAACAGGCAACACGATCGATCTCACGTTTCGACCTTGTTTTCACGATCAGTGATGTTGAATCCCGATTGGACATATCAGATACACCTCGATCGTATGATCATGCATTCCTGCCGCTGCCGACCGGGAAATACGTGCTTACCGTACGAAACAGCCTCCTTATCAAATCACGCGAGGCGATCGAAAAATGATTTTGAGCGAGCAATTCTACTCAACTGATCAAAGGAGGTTCAGGTGTCCGCCAAGCTAGTACGCGTCAGCGGCATCGCCGCCTTCGTGCTGGGCACGTCATTCGCCCTGACCCCATTGGCCGCCGCGGTGGAACCGGGCCCGGAACCGCCGTCACCGCCCGGGGTCAACCGCTGCGACCAGGAATTCGGCGACTGCGCCAAGCCACCGGAGCACTGCAAGCTGGGCGAGTGCGAGAAGTTCCCACCTCCCCCGGTCTGCAAGCCGGGCGAGTGCGAGGAAGTCCCGCCTCCGCCTCCGCCTCCGCTGGCTCCGGCCGCGCCTCCACCGGAGGTCGCACCGGCACCGGCCGCTCCTCCGGGGCAGGCACCGGGGCAGGCACCGCAGCAGCAGAAGCCGCAGGTGAGCCCGACCCAGCAGAAGCCGACCCACGTTCCTACTACCAAGCCGCAGGTGCCCAAGCCCGCTCAGCAAGTGCCGCAGGTCGAGCACAAGCCGATGGGTGGTGTCCAGGCCGGTGGTGGCGCCACGGCGCAGGAGAACACCGACAACTCCGGTCCGCTGCTGGCCGTGAGCGGACTTGCGCTCACCGCCCTGGCGGCCGGCGGTGCTCACCTGTACCGACGCCGCAGCGCTGACCAGCGCAGCTGATCCGAGCGGGTTGGCGGTGCGGACCCGAGGGGGTGCCGCACCGCCAACCCGTTCGGCCGTCCGAGAACCTGTTTTTGAACTCGTTTTGCGTGGCGGTGCAGGTAGCGGAACCTCAGCGGTGCCAGCGCCGAGGGCGGGCTATGCGCCTACGGCGCATCAAAAGCAAAGGATCAAAAACAAGCTCTGACCGAACTCGAACGGGTGGAGGTCCGTCGTGCGAAACGCGATTCTCCTGATCTGGTCCGCCGTGCTGCTGACCATCGTGGTGTCGGCGAACCCCTACCCGGTCGACGCACGCCCCACCCCGCTGCCTGCGGCAACCCACGCCGCGACCGCCGGTCCGGTCCCCGGTGATTCGCACCCGCGCGCCATCAGCATCCGCAGCATCGACGCCACCTCCAGCCTGGTGCCGCTGGGACTCAACCACGACGGCTCGGCCGAGGTTCCGCCGCTCGACAAGCCCGAGCAGGCCGGCTGGTACAAGCTCGGGCCGGGCGCGGGCGACGTCGGCCCCTTCGTCGTGCTGGGCCACGTCGACTCCTACACCGAGGCGGGGGTGTTCTACCGGCTGCGCGACCTGCGCGCCGGCGATCCGATCAACATCGACCGCGCGGACGGATCGAAGGTCACCTACGTGGTGGATCGCGTGGAGACGGCCGCCAAGGACCGATTCCCGACCGACGCCGTCTACGGCGATGTACCGCGCCCAGAGATCCGCCTGATCACCTGCGGCGGAGCCTTCGACACATCGGAACGCAGCTACGAGGACAACGTGATCGTCTTCGGCCACCTCCGGTAATCCTCTGTGGACTCCCAGAACCTGCCCGCCGGGCGGACCCTTGCGCGGCCCGTGGCCCAGGGGTCAGGATGTCGGAGCGAATTGCAGACCGTGCGAGGTCCGTAAATCGAGCTCCTGGGAGGCAGGATGACCGGCTCGGCCGCCCGCCGCCCGGTGATCGCCGGACTCGGCATCACCGAGATGGGCAAGGTCTACGGCCGCAGCGCGGCCCAGTTCGCCGCCGACGCGGTGCGGCTCGCGGTGGCCGACGCCGGACTCGAATTGTCCGATGTGGACGGGCTGCTCACCAACACCGGCACGCCCGGTGCGGTCGGCGTCGACCTCCAGTCCCAGTTGCAGCTCCAGGACCTGCGCCTGCTCTCCGAGATCCAGTCCTTCGGCGCCTCCGCCGGCGCGATGGTCTCCCACGCGTCGATGGCCGTCCAAGCCGGGATGGCGGACGTGGTGGTGTGCGTGTTCGCCGACGCGCCGCTGCGCGAGGGCAAGGGCAGCGCCGCCGCCTACACCGGCCGAGGGCTCCCGACCGGCTTCGCCGGGCTGGTCCCGGCGGCCGGGCTGACCAGTGTCAACGCCGTGTACGCGCTGGCCGCGCGGCGGCACATGGAGACCTACGGCACCACATCCGAGCAGCTCGGCGCGATCGCGGTCGCGCAGCGGGCCTGGGCCGCGATGAACCCGCTGGCTCAGATGCGCGAACCGATCACCATCCACGACCACCAGGCGTCCCGCTGGATCGCCGAACCGCTGCACCTTCTCGACTGCTGCTTGGTCAGCAATGGCGGGATCGCCGTCGTGGTCACCTCCGCCGACCGCGCGGCCCAGCTCCGCCAGCCGCCGGTGCACGTGCTCGGCTTCGCGCAGAGCCACATCGGCTACCCGGATGCCCGCGACGGGCGGTTCGGCCTGGTCAGCGGCGCCGCGCAGGCCGGTCCCGCGGCGCTGAAGATGGCCGGGCTCGACGTCTCCGACGTGGACGTGGCCGAGCTGTACGACTGCTACACCTACACCGCGCTGCTGACGCTCGAGGACTACGGGTTCTGTGCCAAGGGAGAAGGCGGCCCATTCGTCGCCAGCGGTGCGCTCGGCCCCGGTGGCTCGCTCCCGGTCAACACCGGCGGCGGCCAGTTGTCGTCCTACTACATGTGGGGCATGACCCCGCTGTCCGAAGCGGTCATCCAGGCGCGCGGGCACGGCGGGCCGCGGCAGGCACCACGCAACGACGTCGTCCTGGTCAGCGGAAACGGCGGGCTGCTGTCGCACCACGCCACGCTCGTGCTCAGCCCTCACCCGCACAGCTGACCCCTCGAACGAAAAGGACAGCCGCATGCCGATCGTCCCGGTCACCCGCGACGCCGCGTCAGCTCCTTTCTTCGACGGCACCGCCCGCGAGGAACTGCTGCTGCGGCGATGCGAGGACTGCTCGTCGATCAGCGCCCCGAACGTGGAGTGCTGCTCGGTCTGCGGTTCCACGCAGCTGTCCTGGACTCCCGCGCGCGGCACGGCGAAGGTGGTCACCTGGACGGTGGTGCACGGCCGCTCCCCCGTCGACGGCGAGCCCGCGCGCATCGTCGCCGGGCTGGTGGAGCTGGACGAGGGGCCGTGGCTGTACGCCCAGATCGTCGACATCGCCCCTGAAGACGTGACTTCGGAGCTCGCGCTCGTCGTCGGCTTCGACCACGCCGAAGGCAGCGAAACCGTGCCCGTCTTCCGCCCGGCCTGACCTCCAGGAGCACCGCATGTCCGAACCGGACAACCCGATCCTCGCCGATCTGCGCGCTGAGAACGCGGAGCTCGACGCGGTCGTGGCAAAGCTGGACGCCGATCAGTGGGCCACCCCGACGCCCGCCGAGGGGTGGACGATCGCGCACCAGATCGCCCACCTGACGTGGACCGATGCCAAGGCACACCGCGCGGTGAGCAACCCCGACGCGTTCCGCGAGGACATCCGCACCGCCACGATCCCGCTCGGGGACGCGGTCGACGCAGGCGCCGCTGAGGGAGCCCGGCGAGCTCCGCAGGAGTTGCTGGAGCGCTGGCGCACCGGGCGCGCGGACTTGCAGCACGCTTTGACCTCAGCACCGGCCGACCTTCGCGTTCCCTGGTACGGCCCGCCGATGAAGGTTCCGTCGATGGCCACCGCGCGGATCATGGAGATCTGGGCGCACGGTCAAGACGTGTTCGATGCGCTCGGTCTGCACCGCGAGCCGACCGCCAGGTTGCGGAACGTCGCGCACCTCGGCGTGCGGACGCTGGGTTTCGCGTTCGCCCTGCACGACCTCCCGGTTCCTACCGAGCCGGTGCGGGTGGAACTGACCGCGCCGGGCGGTGAGCTGTGGGCGTGGGGACCGCCAGACGCGCCGAACCGGGTTACCGGGCCTGCGTTGGACTTCTGCCTGCTGGTCACCCAACGACGTCATCGCGACGATCTGTCGATCACCGCCACTGGGACTACCGCCGAGCAGTGGTTGCCCATCGCCCAAGCCTTCGCGGGCGACCCCGGGGCCGGACGTCCCAGCAAGGCGTCTTGAAAGCAGTTGGGGCGCTGGCCCACCGCATGTGCGGCGGAGCAACGCCCCAACGGATTTCCGTGCTAATGCACGTGGGTGGTGTCGCGGACGGTGCCGACGTATTCCTCGACGAGGTCTTCCATCGCCACGACACCCACCGGACTGCCGGCGGCGTCGACCGCGGTGGCCAG